>JAEYYS010000317.1 GCA_023428335.1 Verrucomicrobiota bacterium
CCCCTGCTGTCCGCCGCAGCGGCGGAGCGACCCAACCTGCTGTTCATCTTCTGCGACGACCTGACCAATCAGGCGCTGAGCTGCTTTGGCGACGCCCGCAAGCTGCTCGACACACCGAACATCGACCGGCTCGCCGCGCAGGGCATGAAGTTCAGTCGCTGCCTCGTGCCGAACTCGATCTGCGGTCCCTCGCGCGCCGCCGTGCTCACCGGCAAGTACTCGCACCTCAACGGCTTTTACTGCAACGAGTCGGGCCGCCCGTTCGACGGCTCGCAGCAGACCTTTCCCAAGCTGCTGCAAAAGGCCGGTTACCAGACCGCGCTCATCGGCAAGTGGCACCTGGAAAGCGATCCCACCGGCTTCGACCATTGGCACATCCTGCCGGGCCAGGGCCAGTACTACAACCCGCCGATGATCCGCGACGGCAAGCGGGTGAAGCACGAGGGTTACACGACCGACCTCATCACCGACTTTTCGATCGACTGGATTCGTGCGCGCGACAAGACCAAGCCCTTCCTGCTGATGAGCCAGCACAAGGCACCACACCGCGAGTGGGCGCCGGCGCTGCGCCACCTCGGCTGGGATCAGGACCGGGGCTATCCCGAACCCGAGACCTTGTTCGACGCGTATGACGGCGATCGCGGCCTGGCCTGGAAGGATCAGGACATGACCCTGGAGAAGAGCTTCACCGAGCGCGATGCCAAGCTCACACCGCCGCCCTACCTGACGCCGGACCAGCTCAAGTACTGGAACGACTACTACGAACCCCGCAACGCCAAGTTCCGCGCGGCCAACCTCAGCGGGCGCGACCTGCTGCGCTGGAAGTACCAGCGCTACATGCACGACTACCTCGGCACCATCAAGGCGGTCGATGAAAGTGTCGGTCGCCTGCTCGACTTCCTCGAAGCCGAAGGCCTTGCCGACAACACGGTCGTCGTCTTTTCCAGCGACCAGGGGTTTTACCTCGGCGAACACGGCTGGTTCGACAAACGCTGGATCTTGGAGGAATCCCTGCGCACACCGCTGGTCGTCAAGGCCCCCGGCCTCACCCAACCCGGTTCGGCCAGCGATCGCCTCGTCTCGGTGATCGATTTCGCCTCAACCCTGCTCGAGCTCGCCGGTCAGCCGCAGCCCGCGGACCTGCAGGGCCGCAGCCTGGTGCCGCTGCTGCGCGGCGAAACGCCGGCCGACTGGCGCCAGAGCTTTTATTATCACTACTACGAGTACCCGCTCTGGCACAAGGTGCGCCCCCACTACGGCGTGGTGACCGATCGCTACAAGCTGGTCCATTACTACAAGCCCGACCTCGACGAATGGGAACTCTACGACCACCAGGTCAATCCCGCCGAAACCCGCAACTTCATCGCCGATCCCGCCTATGCGGACACGATCGCCGAACTCAAGGTGGAACTCACCCGCCTGCGCACGGAATTGAAGGTACCGGCGCTCGAGGACGAACCCCGCCACGCCTACGGCAAGGCACCCTTCGACGCCCCGGGTCAAACGCCCCGCGCCGGCAAGGGTGTGAAACCCTGATCCATCTCACTATGAAATCCCTCTTCCTACTGCTCTCCCTCACCGCCTTCACGCAGGCCGGCCCACTCGTGCTCTACGTCTCGGAAAGCGGCGACAAACGGCTCGCGGTTTTTCACCTCGACGAAGCCAGCGGCGCGCTTGAGCGCAAGGGCGCGGTCGACCTGCCCGGCTCGCCCGGCAGCCTGGCGCTCAGCCCCGACCGCCGCCACCTGCACGCCTCGATCCGAAGCACCCGCCAGGCTGCGAGTTTTGCCATCGATCCGCAGACCGGCCTGCCGGGCGATCCCGTGTTGGCCGATCTCGGCTTCAATGCCGCCTACCTGCACGTTGACAAGACCGACCGCTGGCTGCTTGCCGCCTCCTACAGCGACGGCGTCGCCGGCGTCCTGCCCCTGCGCGAGGGCAAGGTCGGCGGTGCCCCCGTGTCCGTGCTGCCGACCGGCAAAAAGGCCCATGCCATCCAGACCTCGCCCGACAACCGCTTCGCCTTCATACCGCATGTCGGCGAACTCAACAAGGTCGAGCAACTGCGCTTCGATGCTGCAACCGGTCAACTCACCCCGAACGAGCCGCCGCACCTGCCGGGCGGCGCCGGCGAAGGCCCGCGCCACCTGGCATTTCATCCGAACGGCCGCTGGGTCTATTTCGTCAACGAGCAGGGCCTCAGCGTCACCCTCTGCGATTACGACGCCGCCCGCGGCACCCTGAGCGCCCGGCAAAGCCTGTCCACCGTACCCGAAGACTGGACCACCGGCTCCTGCGCCGACATCCACGTCAGTGCCGACGGTCGTTTCCTCTACGCCTCCAACCGTGGCCACGACAGCCTCGCCGTCTTTGCCATTGATCCCGAAACCGGCCGACTCACCTCGCGAGGCCAGGTCCCCACCGAAAAAACCCCGCGCTCCTTCTGCCTGACCCCCGGCGATGCCTGGGTCGTCGCCGCCGGCGAAGGCTCGCACCACCACATCGTCTATCGTCGCGACCCCCAGACCGGCGCCCTCTCACCCCTGCCTCCGGTCGCCTGCGGCAAAGGCCCCGCCTGGATTCTGCCCCTGCGCCTTTGAGGCAGGACCAACAAGGTCTGTTGGATCGCTTCCGCATTCGACACCCCATCCCCCATTGACTTCCGGCCCGGCCCGCCAAGGGTGGCCGGCTCATGCGTCTCCGTTCCTTCCAAGGTCTTGTCCCCGCCGCCCAGCACGCCGCCGCCGTCGCCGCCGTGCCCTACGATGTCGTCAACCGCGAGGAGGCCCACGCCCTCGCCAAGGACAACCCGATCAACCTGCTGCATGTCGACCGCGCGGAGATCGACCTGCCGGCCGAGGTCGATCCCTACTCGCCCGCCGTCTATGCCCAGGCGCGCGCCACCTTTGAAAAACTGCAGGCCGACGGCGTGCTCGTCCGCGAGGAAGCTCCCTGCCTTTACCTGTACCGCCAGACCATTGGCAACCACAGCCAGACCGGCCTGGTCGGCGTCTGCCACACCGAGGACTACGAGCAGGACCTGATCAAAAAGCACGAGAAGACCCGCCAGGACAAGGAGGACGACCGCACCCGCCTGGTCGACAGCCTCGGCGCCAACACCGGCCCGATCTTCCTCACCTACCGCGGCCAGGAGACGATCGACCGCACCATTGCCGATCACATGGCGGCGAACCCGGCCCAGCATGATTTCACCGCCCCGGATGGCGTCCGCCATCAGGTCTGGCGCCTGCCGGCCTGCGTGACAGCCGAGTTGGAGGAAGCCTTTGCCCGCCTCGTGCCCGCCGCCTACGTGGCCGACGGCCATCACCGCGCCGCCAGTGCCTGGCGGGTCAGCCGCCTGCGCCGCGAGCAGAACCCGGCCCACCGCGGCGATGAGGACTACAACTGGTTCCTCTGCGTGCTTTTCCCGGGCAACGAACTCAGCATCCTGCCCTACAACCGCGCGGTGAAGGATCTCAACGGCCGCAGCCCGGAAGCCTTCCTCGAAGAGGTCGGCCGCATCTTCCAGGTCTCGCCCGCCACCGACAAGGCCCCGAACCAGCCGGGCCATGCTCGCATGTACCTGGGCGGCAAGTGGTATGGCCTCGCCTGGCAGCCGGCGCCCGATGCCAGCCCGATCGACGTGCTCGACGTCAGCATCCTCCAGGACCGCCTACTGCAGCCGGTGCTCGGCATCGACGACCCGCGCACCAGCAAGCGCATCGATTTCATCGGCGGCATCCGCGGCACGAGCGAGCTGGAAAAGCTGGTCGACAGCGGCGAGCACGCGGTCGCCTTCAGCCTCTACCCGGTGACGGTGGACCAGCTCATGGCCATCGCCGACGCCGGCCAGATCATGCCGCCGAAGAGCACCTGGTTTGAGCCGAAGCTGCGCTCCGGCCTGTTCATCCACACGTTCTGATCCGCGCCGCGGTCAGGGCACCGGGCGCAGGTCGTAGCAGGCGAGCTTTTCCTTCTGGCGAACGATGAGCCGGCCGTGGCTGAGCGCCGGCGAGGTGCAGCCCATGCCATCGATGCGCAAACGCGCCAGGGTCTCGTACTGGTCGGGCTTGGCGCGCAGCACGCGCAGGTGCGAACCGTTGTTTTCATACACCAGCACCTTGCCATCGGCCAGGATCGGCGAGGTGATCGTGCTGTTCACCTCGTTCTCCAGCCAGGTGATCTTGCCGGTCGCCAACTCAACGCACTGGTGCTTGCCGCCGCAGGTGAGGTAAACGTGATCCTCGTGCAGGATCGGGCTGCCGCTGTAGCGCACCGTCACCCAGAAGTGCGACCACACCGGCTTGGGCGCGGCGTCCTTCTGATACTGGTAGGCGCGCAGGCCGACATCCTTGGCGCCGCTGTAAATGACCAGCCAGTCACCCTGGCTGACCGGGGTCGACTGACCGCCGCCCTCGACTGTCCAGCGCACCTCGCCGCTGTCCGGAGCGAGGCCATACAGGCTATTGCCGCCGACCACCAGCAGCACGGGTGGACCCGAGGCGGGTCGCCACCAGGCCGGGCTGCCGGTATTGCCGCGCGCGTTCTTCTGTTCCCACAGCAGCTTGCCGTCCTTCGCGTCAAAGGCCTGGGCATGACCGGCCGCCATGAACACCGTGCCATCCACGACCAGCGGCGAGGCCGCCGGACCGCCCGACGGCAGCGCCGCCTTCCAGCGCAGCTTGCCGTCCTCGGCTCCGACACAATAGAGATGCGTGCTGCCGGCAAAGAAGGCCTGACCGTCGACCACCGCGGCGGTGCTGCTGGAACTGCGACCCGTGGGTTTGCCCTCCTGCTCGAACTTCCACAGTTCCTTGCCCGTGTTGAAGTCGAGGCAGACCAGCACGTCCTTGGCGACCTTCACCGTGTTGGGCACGGCGGCCAGCAGCTTCTCCTGGAGCGGCGCGCTGAGCTTTTCCTCATCCATCCAGCGGCGAAATTCGTCGGCGCTGGCAAAGGGCTTGCCCTGGCGCTTGGAAACCTTGTCGAGTTCCTCCAGCGGGAAGGCCGTGCGTCCCGCGCGGAAGCGTGAGGCGACCCAGCCGCCGAGGGACACCTGCTCCTTCTCGTTGAGGTTCTCCTGGACCCACTGCTTGATCCATGCGTCGAGCCTCTCGCCGCGCAGGCGCGAGCTGAGCGACAGCCGCGCCGACTCCAGCTTCTCGCGCAACTCGGGCGAGGTGCCGCGAAAATTGAGCTGCTGCATGGCCTCGCTGTCGATCTCGCGCGACTCGGAAGGCACACGCTCATGCCAGACCACCGACAGATACACCCGTTCGCCCACCACCACCGGACTGCCGTGACCGCCGTAGTGATCGCTCGGGATGAAGCCACTCTCCCAAACCTTCTTCAGTCCGGCCTCGGGAAAGGTCTCGGCAATCGGTGTGGTGTCATTCGAAACACCGTCGCGCGCCGGGCCGCGCCACTGCGGCCAGTCGGCCAAAACGGAAGTGCTGAAAAGGGCGAAGCAGAGGCCAAGGGTGCGGGGCGGATTCATACGTGTGCGACAGGAACGACCGGGCCACCGGCCGCCTTTCGCCGGGTCGCCGGCCAACCCGGTGGCGCCCGGGTGAAAGAGCCTTTTGCGGGCGCCCGTTAGCCTACCGGTCCCATGCCCAAACTCGCCTGCCTGCCCGCCACCTGTCTGGCTTTGCTGACCGCCCCCGTCGTGGGCGCGGCCGAGGCGGAGTTTTTCGAAAAACGCATCCGCCCGCTGCTCGTCGAGCACTGCACGGAATGCCATGGCGCCGACAAGCAAAAGGGCGGCCTGCGCCTCGACCACCGGGGTGGCTGGCAGCGCGGCGGCGATTCCGGTCCGAGCCTAGTGCCCGGCGATCCCGACACCAGCCTGCTCTGGAAGGCGGTCAGCTACCACGATCGCGACCTGAAGATGCCGCCCAAGCAGCGTCTCAGCGACCGTGACCTCGCCGACCTGCGCACCTGGATCGCCGACGGTGCCCACGATCCGCGCGAGACCGTGCCAGGCGCCTCGGCCATCGCCGGCTCCCCCCAAGCCGATGCCAGCTTCTGGTCCTTCCAACCGCCCGTGGCCCAGCCGCCCCCGGCGGTGCGACAGACCGACTGGCCGGCGCGTCCCGTCGATCGCTTCATCCTCGCCAAGCTGGAGGAGAACGGCCTCAAGCCCGCGCCCGATGCCGATCCGCGCGCGCTGGTGCGCCGGCTCAGCTTCGATCTCACCGGCCTGCCTCCCAGCCAGGAGCAGGTCGAAGGCTTCGCCCGCGGCGAACTTCGCTACGAGGCCCTGGTCGACAGCCTGCTCGCCAGCCCGGCCTTTGCCGAGCGCTGGACCTCGCACTTCATGGATCTGACCCGCTTCGCCGAGTCCTCCGGCGGCGGCCGTTCCCTGCCCTTCAAGGACGCCTGGCGCTTCCGCGATTACCTGCTCGAAAGCCTGCGCGACAATGCTCCGGTCGACCGCATGATCCGCGAAATGATCGCCGGCGACCTGCTGCCCTTCCGCGACAGCGCCGAGCGCCGGCGCCAGCTCACCGCCACCGGTTTCCTCGCGCTTGGCCCGACCAACTACGAGGAGCAGGACAAGCAGATGCTGCGCATGGACATCGTCGACGAGCAGCTCGACACGATTGGCAAGTCCTTCCTCGGCATGACGATCGGCTGCGCACGCTGCCACGACCACAAGTTCGATCCGATCTCGACGCGCGATTACTACGCCCTGGCCGGCATCCTGCGCAGCACGCAGACCCTGAAAAACTACACGGACAACGTCGCCCACTGGATTGACACCCCCCTGCCCTACGACGGCGAGTTGGAGGCACAGGTGCAGGCCAAGGAAAAACGGCTGGCGGAACTCAAGGCTGAGCAGGCGAAGCTCAAAAATGAACTGCGCGACCTCGGCGGCGCCAGCCTGCGCCGGCAAACGCGCATCGCCGCAGCCGACCTGCCTGGCGTCGTGGTGGATGACAGCCAGGCCCAGAAGGTCGGCGAATGGAAAGCCTCGGTGCTGGTGAAACCCTTCATTGGCGAGGGCTATGTGCATGACAAAACCGGCAGCGACGCGGAGCGCACGATCAGCTTCACGCCGAAGATCCCCACCGCCGGCCGCTACGAGGTGCGTGTCGCCTTCATCGGCGGTCCCGACCGCGCCGGACGCGTGCAGGCCGACATCCTGCATGCCGACGGCGAGGAAACCGTATTCTTCTCCGAGACCACCGCCGAGATGGAGGGCCTGCAGTTTGCCAGCCTCGGCACCTGGCGCTTCGAGGCGAACGGCCAGGGCTTTGTGCAAATCACCAATGCCAGCGCCGAGGGTGTCGTGACGATTGATGCCGTGCAATTTCTGGCCGAGGGCGTCAGCGCCACGCCGGCGCTGGCTGCCGGCAAAACCGGCGACGCCGAAAAGCGCGTCAAGACCCGCCTCGCCGAGGTGCAGAAGCAGATCACGGAAACGGAGAAAACCGGCCCCAGTCGCGCGGAAGTGATGTCGGTCAGCGAGGACAGCCAGCCCGAGGACGCGCGCGTGCATATCCGCGGCAGCATCCGCAACCTCGGTGCGCCGGTGCCGCGCGGTTTCATTCAGGCCGCCCTCAGGGGACCGGCGCCCGTCATCCCCGCCGACCAGAGCGGTCGCCTGCAACTCGCCGAATGGCTGACCGCCCGCGACCAACCGCTCACCGCCCGCGTCTTCGCCAACCGCGTCTGGCAATGGCTGTTCGGCACCGGCCTCGTGCGCAGCAGCGACAACTTTGGCGTCACCGGCGAGGCCCCCTCGCACCCGCAACTGCTCGACGACCTCGCCGTGCGCTTCATGGAGGAGGGCTGGAACCTCAAGCGCCTGGTCAAGGAACTCGTCATGAGCCGCACCTACCGCATGAGCAGCGAGGGACCGGCCGTGGAAAGCGATCCCGACAACCGCCTGCTTTCGCGCATGAACCGCAAGCGCCTCGACGCCGAGTGCCTGCGCGACGCCATGCTCGCCGGTGCCGGCGTGCTGGAAACGCCCTGGGGCGGCCCCAACGTCGCCGACGCCAAGGCCGTCGATTCCAACGACACCGGGGTGCAAAACCTCGAGTACAACCACCCCTTTGACGACCACCGTCGCAGCGTCTACACCGCCGCCTTCCGCAACGTCCGCCACCCGCTTTTCGAGGTCTTCGACTTTGCCGACATCAACCAGCCGGTCGCCCAGCGCACCACCAGCACCATCGCCCCGCAGGCGCTGTACCTGATGAACCACCCGCAGGTCATCGAGATGGCGCGCGCCGCCGCCGGTCGCCTGCCCCTCGACGGCCCGCACGATGCCAGCCTGCGCGAGGCCTGGCGACTCGCTCTCAGCCGCGATCCCGACAACCAGGAACTGACCCTGGCGCGCGATTACCTTGAAGGCGCCGTGTCCGGCAACGATGGCCCCGAGCAGGTGCGCGACGCCTGGGCGCAGCTGATCCAGACCCTGTGGGCGACACCTGAGTTCCGTTTCCTGCACTGATCCAATGAAGGTGCGCGGCGGGATTTGCGGGCGCCTGAAAGGTCGTCCATGGTGCCGGCGATTTCCTCTCTTCCTATGTCCCCGTCTTCCATGACTCGCCGTGACTTTTCCCGCACCGCCGGCAGTGCCGCCGTGATCACCGCCGCCACCACCCTGCGCGCCCAGCAGAAGGCGGATTCCCAGGAAACCCTGCGCATCGGCCTGGTCGGCTGCGGCGGTCGCGGCACCGGCGCGGCAGCCCAGGCGCTCGGCGCGGAATACAACGGCAAACTCGTCGCCATGGCCGATGTCGACGCTGGCCAGATCGAGCGCAGCATCAGCAGCCTGTCGCAGAAATTCCCCGACCGCATCGATGTCAAGCCGGACAAGCAGTTCATCGGCCTCGACGCCTATCAGAAGCTGATCGACTGCGGCGTCGATGTCGTCCTGCTCGCCAGCCCACCCGGCTTCCGCCCCATGCACCTCATGGCCGCGGTCGACGCCGGCAAGCACATCTTCGCCGAAAAACCCATGGCCGTCGACACCATCGGCTACCACCTCGCCATGGCCGCGGTGAACAAGGCCAAGGAAAAGAAACTCAACCTCGTCGCCGGCTTCTGCTGGCGCTACAGCCCCTCGCGCAAGGAAGCCTTCGGCCGCGCCCTCGGCGGTGACATCGGCAAGATCACCAGCGTCTACGCCACCTACCACACCGGCCCGGTCAAGCCCATGCCGCCGGCCAGCGCCCGCACACCGGAGATGAGCGATGTCGAATGGCAGGTGCGCAACTGGTACAACTTCTCCTGGCTCAGCGGCGACAGCCTCGTCGAGCAGGCCGTGCACAGCGTCGACAAAATCTGCTGGGCCATGGGCGACAAACCGCCGCAGTCCTGCATCGGCACCGGCGGCCGCCAGATCCCAGCCGAGGGCGGCAACATCTTCGACCACTTCCACGCCGCCTACGAATGGGAGAACGGTGTCATCTGCAACATGGCCTCGCGCCAGATCAAGGGCTGCCAAGGCAACAACCAGGACATCATCCGCGGTGAAAAGGGCGTGCTCGTCATCGGCAAGGGCGGCGCCCCCTTCATCGATGGCCCCAAGCGCTGGCGCTTCCGCGGCGAGGAAAAGAACATGTACGACCTCGAGCACGAGGCCCTGTTCAACGCCATCCGCAAAGGCGAGGTCATCAACGATGGCGACCGCATGATGCTCTCCACCCTGGTCGGCATCATGGGCCGCGAGGCCGCCTACACCGGCCAGCTCATCACCTGGCAGCAGATGCTCGACTGCAAGCAGGACCTCGCCCCCGACACCCTCAAGTGGGGCGACAGCTTCCAGCCCACGCCCATGCCCCTGCCCGGCGTCACCAAGTTCCTTCTCTAGTCCGCTATTCCCTCCGTCCTTTTCCCTTTCTCTCCTTCCATGAGCAAAAAATACAACGTCGGTATCATCGGTTACGGCTGGGCGGCTACCGCCCACATTGAAGCCATCAACGCCACCAAGCAGGCCCAGGTCACCGCCATCTACTCCTCGCGCCCGCTCGACAGCGCGGAACTCAGCGCCAAGCACGGCGGCACCATCAAGGCCTACCAGGACGTCGATGCCATGCTCGCCGACCCGGACATCCACGTCGTCGACATCACCAGCTACCCGAGCCAGCACCGCAATCAGGCGGTCGCCGCCGCCAACGCCAAAAAGCACATCATCCTCGAGAAGCCGATGGCCAACTCGCTGCAGGAAGTGCGCGAAATCGCCGCTGCTGCCTCCGCCAACGGCGTCAAGGGCTGCGTCTGCTTCGAGTGCCGCTTCTCCGGCCAGTTCCAGTCGACCAAGGCCATCATCGACCAGGGCCTGCTGGGCGACCTCCACTACGGCGAGGTCGACTACTACCACGGCATCGGCCCGTGGTACGGCCAGTTCCGCTGGAACATCGGCAAGAAGGACGGCGGCAGTGCCCTGCTCACCGCCGGCTGCCACGCGCTCGACGCCCTGCTCATGGTCATGGGCGGCGAGGTCGAAAGCGTCACCAGCTTCAGCACCAAGTCGAAGAGCGAGATCTTCGCCCCCTACGAGTACGACACCACCAGCGTCACCCTGGTGAAGTTCAAGAACGGCGCCGTCGGCAAAACCGCCGCCGTCGTCGACTGCCTGCAGCCCTACTACTTCCACACCCACCTGGTCGGCAGCCAGGGCAGCCTGCTCGACAACAAGCTGCACTCGAACAAGATCAAGACCGACAAAAAAGCCTGGGGCAGCCTGTCGATGTCGATGCTCGACTCCGGCGACGTCAATGACCATCCCTACCAGCATCAGTTCCAAGCCTTCTTCGACGCCCTCGACGAAGGCAAGGACATGCCGCTGACCAGCTTCCCCGAGTCGCTGCGCAGTTTCGAGGTCATCTTCGCCTCCGACCGCAGCGCCGAACTCGGCGGCAAGCCGGTGCGCATCAGCGACCTCGGCTGAGTCTCACTCACCCCACGCCCGGGCCGGTTCGCCGGTCCGGGCTTTTTTGTGCCGGCTCAGACCGTCAGCAGTCGCTCCACCGCACGGCGGTTCGATGCAAAGGCATAGTCAAGCGCCAGCGCCTGGTCCGGTTCCAGCCAGGCGACTTCGGCCACCTCGGCCGGATCAGCTTGAGTCGTTGGCGAGCCCTGCACCTGCGCCGTGTAAAAGAGGTCAATCGTCGGCCACAGATAATCTTGAAACCAGTAGTCGTTCGGCAACGTCGCCAGATGGGAGAAAGCTGAAGGTGCTAGCACCAGCCCCGTCTCCTCGGCCAGCTCGCGCGCCGCGGCCTGCTCACCGGTCTCGCCCGGCTCGATCACCCCGCCCGGCAGGCTCCAGCGCCCCAGCCCGGGTTCATGAGCGCGGCGACACACCAGCAGACGCCCCGCGCCGTCGCGCACGAGGACGACGGCCGCCGGAAACGGCGTGATGAAGTGTCGGTACCCGCAGGCGCGGCAGACAAACTCCCGCGGCCCTGCCGCCGGCAGATCCGAACCGCCGCAGCGGCTGCAATGCCGGTAGGGATTCGTCATGCCGTGCAACGCTTCCGTTTCGGAGCGGAACCGCTCCTAGCCTCAGCTCGCTGCCTCGAGCTCGGCTTCGATGCGCTTGCGCTCGCGCAGGCGGACATTGGAATCGAGGATGCGCTTGCGCAGGCGGATGCTCTTCGGCGTCGCCTCGACGAGTTCATCGTTGGCGATGTACTCGATGGCGCGCTCCAGACTGAACAGAACCGGCGGCGTGAGCTGGATGCCCTTGTCGCCCCCTGCGGCACGGAAGTTGGTGAGCTGCTTGCTGCGCGTCGGATTGACCGGCAGGTCGTCGGTGCGCGGGTTTTCCCCGACAATCATGCCCTCATAGACCTGGTCGCCGGCGGTGACAAAGAGTTTGCCGCGGTCCTGGATGGTGTCGAGCGCGTAGGCCGTGGCCTCGCCGCCTTCGCTGCTGACCAGGGTGCCCGTGCTGCGGGTCTGCATGTGACCGGCGTGCGGGGCGTATTCCTTGAACAGGTGGCTGTGAATGCCGTGACCGCTGGTCAGGTTCATCAGTTCGAACTCGAAGCCGATCAGGCCGCGGGTCGGCACATAGGCCTGCAGGCTGGTGCGACCGTTGTGGGCGCTCATGTCTTCGATCTTGCCCTTGCGCTCGGAAATGCTCTTCATGACGCCGCCGAGGTAGTCATCCGGCACGTCCACGTACAGGGTTTCATACGGCTCGCAGAGCACGTCGTCGATCCTCTGGGTGATGACCATCGGGCGCGACAGCAGGACCTCAAAGCCCTCGCGGCGCATCTGCTCGACCAGCACGGCGATCTGCATGGCGCCGCGGGCGCTGACATTGAAAATACCGGCGGTGTCGGTGTCGGACACGCTGATGGTGACGTTCATCTTCTGCTCGCGATCGAGGCGATCCCTGATCTTGCGCGAGGTGACGTGATCGCCTTCGCGACCCGCCAGCGGGCCATCGTTGACGGCGAACTGCATGACGATGGTCGGCGGATCGATGGCGACAAACGGCAGGGCCGGCGCGTCCGGCGCGCCGGTGACGGTCTGGCCGATGTCGACGTCTTCAAAGCCGCTGATGCCGACAATGTCGCCGGCGCCACCCTCGACGCTGTCGCTGGTGGTGAGGGTCGTGTAC
>JAEYYS010000343.1 GCA_023428335.1 Verrucomicrobiota bacterium
ATCCCCCACCCCGCACACAGGCGGCGGCAGACGAGGGATGAGATGGAGGAAGACCATGCCGGTTTAAAGTTGAAGGTTTAATGTTTAAAGTTAGGCCGGCACATCCACTTTGACAGTGCCCCCACGATTTTTTTATCCGACAACTTCCAACTTTAAAGCTTAACCCCCAACTCTTCGCCCAACTTTAAACCTTAAACTTTAAACTCTTAACTTCAGGAATTTGGCAACCTCTTCCCGATACTTCTCCGGCGTGAACTGGGCGGCGAAGGCCTGGCCGATGCGACCCTGCTCGGCGGCGCGTTCGGGCTGCTCGGCGTACCAGCCGATTTTGTCGGCGAGATCAGTCACGTCCATCGCGCGCACGCGCCAGCCGGGATGCGGCACGGGCGCGCCGCAGTGGTCGCTGACCAGGGCCGGCGTGCCGCAGGCCATGGCTTCGAGGGCGACAAAGCCAAAGGAGTCGGCGACCGACGGCAGCACAAACAGGTCGTGCTCGCTGTAGAGACGGCGCAGGTCGGCCTTGGTCTGCGGTGGCAGCAAGCGCACCCGGCCTTCATAGGGAGCGAAGCGCTCGCGCAGGGCGGCATCGACCCGCCCCACCAGGGTCAACTCCCAGGACCCGCGACCGCGCTCGAAGGCCTCCAACAAAAACGGCATGCCCTTGCGCAGGGTGATCGAGCCGGCAAACAGCACCCGCAGCGGCCCGGGCTGGCGCGCGGTCACTGGCTCGGCATGCCAGAGCGCCGGATCCACCCAGAGCGGAATCTCAACCTGACGCGCCGGATCGAAGCCCGCGCGCTCGAAACTGCGGCGGTGCATCTCGGAATAGACCAGTCGCCAGTCGGCCAGTTCATACTCGCGCTGCTTGCGCGCCGCCATCGCCGGATCTTCCGGCACCAGACCCGCCGGCAGGCGCGCGCGCTCGGCCGCTTCGCGCATGATTTCGTCAAGCCAAATCGGATGGAATTGGGGGCAGTCGAGCACGCGCAACGCGCCGAGTTCGCGCGCGACCTCAAAGCTGTGCTGGGCGCAGGTCTCCGTGCCGATGAGGATCGAGGTCGGCCGCTGACGGAACTGCCGCGCCGCCCAGCGATCGAAGGCGTCGTTGACGCCGAACCAATCGGCTGATCGACCCGGCAACAGGCGATCGCGCAGGGCCTTCCACAGCACCGGCCAGGGGTACTCGTGAGTGAGCGCCGGATTCAACCCGGGCAGGTCGCGACTCGCCAGCGCCGCCGATCCCATCACCGCGGCCAGGCGCCCGCCCCACTTGCCGGGGCGCGCCTGCAGCGAACAGAGAAAGACCTCCAGCAGCCCCGCCTCCTGCGCCGCCAGCGCCAGCTGGAACGCCTGATGCACGCCGGAATACGCGACGGTCACGGAGTTGGGAGGGAGAGGGGGAGGGGGCAAGTTACAAGTTTAAAGTTGAAGGTTTAAAGTTGCGCGAAGCGCCATGGACTGCGTTCAGCCCTGCTGCCGCTTTCCCTCAGCCAGCCCTGCTGGCGCCTGACCGCGGCGCCGCCGCTTTGATAGTAGTTCCAAGTCTCAATTTCCAGATTACCACGCCCGAAGTCAGCGTGGTCTAACTTTAAACATTAAACTTTAAACTCAGCAATGCTCGCCAGCGCCCTTTGAATTCCAACCAAGTCTTCCGCGAAACTCCACCGCTGGATGATTTCCAGACTCGCCTGGCCGGCGCGTTCGCGCAGGGCGGGATCGATCAGGAAGGGGCGCAGGGCGGCCGCCAGGGCGGCGGCATCACCGGCCGGGAAGACCGCACCGTTGACTCCGGGCCGGACGAGATCGGGCCAGCAGCCGACCCGGTCGCTGGCAATCACGGGTTTGCCGGCATTCATGACCTCGTTGACCACGAGGCCAAAGGGTTCGTAGGTCGAGGGGATGACAAAGAGGTCGGCGAGATCGTAGAGTGCCGGCAGCTCGGATTGGTTGCGAAAGCCCGCGAAGCAGGCGCGCCCCGGCAGCAGCTCGGCGGCCAGCACTTCCAGCTGCGGCCGCAGGTCGCCATCGCCGACGACGAGCAACTGCGCCGACTCCTGCGCCAGCGCGCGGATCAGGGTGGCGGCATCCTTCTTGGCGATGAGTTTGCCGCAGAACAGCACGACCGGCAGGTCCGCGCGCAGGCCAAGCTCACGGCGCAGCTCGTCACGGCGCGGCCGGGCCTCGGCGGCGCGCCGCTGAAAGAAGGCGTTGTCCACCGCATACGGCACCGAAAAGATCCGCTCGGCCGGCACGCCATAGGCCCGGTAAAAGGCGGCGTTCCAGGAACCGACCGCCAGACAGGCGGCAACGCGACGGAATCGCCGGCTGAAGATCTGGCGGTGCAACCAGCGTCGCAGCGGGCCGCCGCGCCGGCCCGGCAGGGTGCTGTCGCCCCGGATCAGCAGGGGCAGGCGCAGCCGCGCCGCCACCTCCCAGGCCGCCAAGTCCATGGGCTGGCTCCAGCCATGCGCCCAGATCGCCTGCGCGCCGATTCTGCGGGCATGCGCCAGGAGTGGCTGACTGAGCGACGCACGATCACCTGCACGATCGAGAACCCCCGAGGGATACCCCTCGCGCAGCGGCAGGTCCCAGGCCACCTCACGGTTGAACTCGGGATCAAAGAACGGCTGTTCGTCGCGCGCGTAAACGACTTCCAGATCGAGACCGCCGGCGACCAAATACCGCACCAGCGGACTCTGGTACTGCACGGGGTGCGGCAGAGCGTAGAGGAGTTTCATGCGACTTCGCACCAGACTGGCTCACCCCATAGGGGAGTCAGCTCCAGGATTTCCCTGCCCTGCAGGTCCAACCAACGATAGCCAAGCTCGCGTTTGAGCCAGCGCAGAGCTTCGAGTTCCGGGGCATCCATGCCAGCCGCGTGAATCTCAAAGAAGAGTTGGGGGCGATGCTGTGACAGCAGTTGCTTGGCGCCTCGGATCACCCCCAGGCCACCGCCTTCGACGTCGATCTTGATCAGGTCGGGGGCGGCTTCCCCTTGGGCCAGCAAACCATCCAGGCTGAGGCAGGCAACCTCGCTCTCTTCCACGGACAAGGCCGCATGCGCCCGGGATTCCGCCAGGCCACCGGTGGTATGCTGGCCGGGATTGAAGTTGAAGCGGCGAGGATGATCGTCCTCAGCGACCGCCGCCTCAAAAACCTTGACGGAAGTCACGCCGTTGAGAACCAAATTGCGGCGCAGGCGAGCCGCGTTTTCGGCTGCCGGCTCAAAGGCCAAAACCCGCCCACCGGGCGCCGTGAGCGCCGCGAAAAACAGGCTCATCTGACCGCAGTTGGCACCAATGTCATACACCGTCTGCCCCACCTTCAACCGCTTGGCGAGGAAGCGAAAATTCAAATGATCGAAACCCAGCGCATAGGTTAAGCCCATGCCAGGCACAACCTCAAAAGACCAGCCGCACAGTGGCCCTCGCAGGACACGGCGGACGGCCCCGTGGGGGTACAATTTGCGAACAACCGAAGGCAGCAAACTCACGAAGAATCGTTTGGGATGGAAGTCTTGTCGAAGGATCCCCTCAAGCCGAGTGATACACCCGGCTTAGCACCACCGCGAGCTGCTGGCGCAGGCGGCGCCAGCGCAATTCCTCCGGGGTCCAGGAGTGCACGGGGCCGTCGGCGTAGTGCCAGAAGCGGCGGTGGGCGTTGCCCACCCCGCGCCCGTGGCGCAGCAGTTCGAACAGATCGTTGCGGCGCCAGGGTTTGGGGGCGTCGGCAGCATGGCAGAGCACGCTCATGCCGGGTGCAAAGCCCATGCCCTCGGGACCGAGGCTGCTGATCCGCGCCGGATGGGCCAAAGCGGCGACATTGAGCATGTCCTGATCGGTACCGAAGAAGACGTCGAGCCGGGTGCCGGGCTTGAGCTGTTCCAGCGGCACGCCGACCGCTGGCAATTCTTCAAGGGCCTGACGCCAGGTTTCCAGCAGAGCGCGATCCTCGCGTCGCGCCCCGATGAAGCCGGAGTTGAAACCGCAAGTCATCGCCGGATCGAGCTCGAGGCCGAGTCGCTCACGCGCGAAGCTCACCCAGGCGCGGCGCAGGTAGTGGTGAGGGGCGAGTTTGGCAAAGCAGTTGTCCTCGCAGACCGCCACCCCCTGCCCCACCCAGCGCTCGAAGAAGGTCCAGGGCGCATCGACGACAAGGTCGGGATCCGCGTACCAGACCGTGCCGGCCTGCGGCTCGATCCGGTCGAGCAGGTCAAGCAGGAAGCGCGGTTTGACATGGGCAAGCAGCCAGGGCGTGTCGAGCGACTCCAGGCGCACGCGCACGGCACCCACCCGCCAGCCGCCCTCGGGGTGGCGCTCCAGCGACTCCAGCCAGGGCGGCGGCGCACCGCGCCCACCGATGACGAAGACGCCGGTAAAACCGTTGCGCACCAGCGAATTCAGCAGTGCGGCGACCCCGTGATGGTAGTCGCCCTCGCCAAGGGTGCAAAAAACATGATGGAAACTCATGCGTAGGTCTTGCGCGTTTCAGCGCTGGGCTGAGGTCATACTTTGCAAGTAAGACTCCAGCGGATTTTCCACCAAGCAAGCACGCAAACCGGAGAAGATCCAGTCACGCAGGTACACGGGGCCAAACAACCGCAGCAGTTCAAAGCTGGGCGGAACCGCCATGGCAAGTCTATGTGACGTGCCGCGCAAGTAGGCCTCCGGAACAAGCGGCAAGGCCTGCTCAACGAGTCCGTGACCATGCTCGCACAGCAGTTGCCTTCGAATGGCCTGGAAACCGCGCGTGCTGCTCCTAATCATGGCCGAGGTGTAGTGCTGCGTGCCAACGTAGGTTCGGCTCCAGACCGCCAAAGGGCGCATGACCACACGCATCGGTTCGTCAATCTGCCAAGCACGACAAAACTCCTGAACCCCGCTGTCCTTGACCAATGGCCCCACCTGCAGGCGATTGCCTCCGTTCAGACGCCAGAACAAGCCACCATTGGACACTCCCTGCATCAATAGCATGCGTGCTCGCAGTTCGAACGGCTGAAGAAGCCCCTCGGAATACCAAGGCTCCAGTGTGGATCTTGAGGTGAGATCGCCGTTCGCGCTGAAGTCACGCTGTTCCGCGACCCATTGATTGCGCATCAGCAGATTGACGTCCGACTCATCCAGTAGCGAAGCGTTTTCCTGGATGAACTCCGGCAAAAGCCAATTGTCATCTTCAAGAATGCAAGCGTAACGAGCGCCGGAGCGACTGACCCCCGAGAATCCCTGATCCAGATTGGCCGCAGCACCAAGGTTGACTTTATTAGGGCAATAATGAAGGCGCGAATCCCGCAGGTCACGCACCACCGCCTCGCCCTCACGCTCGGGCGAATCGTCATACACATAGGCCACCCACGACCTGCAAGTCTGCGCCAGCAGGGAATCCAGAGCACGCTTCAGCCAAGCAGGCCGCTTGTGCGTGATGA
Organism: Verrucomicrobiota bacterium; assembly: GCA_023428335.1. Taxonomy (GTDB): domain Bacteria; phylum Verrucomicrobiota; class Verrucomicrobiia; order Verrucomicrobiales; family Verrucomicrobiaceae; genus Prosthecobacter. Next base: position 5,423 of record JAEYYS010000343.1, read on the forward strand.
CGCGGACTTCGCAAACCGGTTTTTGCATCATGGCGAATCAGCCTCGTTAAGCCGGCTTAAAAGCCTCCACATAAAGACTTTCGTGAGCGCGCTCAGGAAGGTCAATGGGAGGATCACCCCCCATACTGACACCGCATTCCATCCTCGAAACACGATTGAAGCCACATCGCTCAAGTGCCATCTTAAGAGTCTCGAAATCATACGCAAACTTGTGCTCTCCCCACTGCCTGAAGATCATGTTCACAAGCTCCATCTTCGTTTCGTATGCCACCTCAAAATAAGGATCCCTGCGGCCAGTCTTGAGTTGCCGAAGCTCTTCAAGCCCCTCCCAGCCTTCTTTGCAGTACGCACGCAAATACTTCTCTGCATCAGGCACAACTATCCTGAGCAAACCACCTGGTTGCAGAATTCTGAAGCATTCAGCAAAGAAAAAGCAAGCATCTGAAGGGTAATCGATGTGTTCCAGGAAATGTTCCGTGAAAATGAGCCTCGCCGATTCCGTTGCAAAAGGCTGATCTGCTCGACAGTCGACGACACAAGAAATACCAGGGCTCTCAACCACATCCACATTGACCCAATCCGAATGACCTGCTGATCCAGCACCAAAGTTGATTTGTAGATTTTTACGATCCGCAAACTCCCTTTGGTATTTCTTATATTTGAGTCGAACACGAAACATCAAGAACTCAAAACGAGCGTGATTCCAAAAAGACCTTGGCGCGATCCTGTCGAGAAATTTCAGCAAACCTTTTTTTAAATCAGATTTCATGACAAGCATTTGATTATTCCGCGCAACCTTGACGGAGGCCAAGCAATGGCTTTGCAATCGGTTGCTTAATAGCAGCCCATACAGCCTGAAACGTGGCCACCACGCTTACCAGCCAACGACCACTAGAGCACAGTCTGCGCCCGATCAGGTAAGGGCGGATATTGGACCGCCAAGTTTTCCAAAGCCTGACCGCCAGGGGGACACCGGTTCGGGTCCAGTAGTACCAAGAGTTTCGAAGCACCTGGGTCAATCGTTCCGCTTGCACGATTTCATCTCTGCACCCTCCAAGAGGATTCACCAAATGCAGGACACCAGCAGCAGGCGCGTAACGCAATCTCCCACCAACCCGCCTGATGCGGTAGCAGAGCTCAACCTCCTCTCCAAGCGCAGCACCGTAGAAAGCTTCGTCAAAGCCTCCCACTCGGAAGAGCCAATCGCGTCGAAAGGACATGTTGCATCCTCGCGCCCACTTAGTGTTTCGCTCCCAGTCAATATCAAAGCGATCAGTCTGACCCGCATCCAGCTTCTGCAGTTCAGCACGTGACAGTTCCGAACGGGAGTGGCGCCGCTCCCCCGGGTGCAGAGTGCACCCGCCAACCCCGGCAAGAGCAGGATCTTCATAGCATCGCAGGTGAGCGTCCAGCAACTCGGGCACGGGCACGATGTCATCGTCGAGGAAGAGAACAACGTCACCGCGGGCGAGACGCACCCCATGGTTGCGGGCGCGCGTCAGGCTGGCGAAATCCACACGGTGCAGTTGCAAGCTGTCGGCCAGGTCCGCCAGGCAGGCCTCGGTTTCCGGCTCATGCTGCCGGGTTTGGTCAATGACCAACAGTTCGACGTCCGCACGCCCCTGCATCAGGACTACGACGGCACGCAGGGTATCGCAGAGAACCTGCTCACGGTTCAGGGTGCAGATGATGATGCTCAACCGGATCATTTCACCCCCTCCACTTGAAAAATGAACCAGGTATTCTCACCCTGTTCCCAGCGATGATG
>JAEYYS010000453.1 GCA_023428335.1 Verrucomicrobiota bacterium
TCTTCACCCTGCTCGTCGTGCCGCTCGCCTACCGCGCCGTGTCACGTCGCACCGGCAGCCCCGGCGACACCTCCCGCCGCGTCGATGCCGCGCTGGAGGGGGTGGATAAGGGATAAGGGGGGCGCAGTTTCCCCTTTCCCGGCTGAGGCCCGGGGATGTAGGCTGAGCCGCCGCCCACTGCGGCCCCCGTCATGGCCCGTCACGCTGTCACGCTCGCTTTGCTGCCGCTGGAGAACCTCAGCGGTTCGCCGGAGGACGGGCGTTTGGCGCGCGGCTTTGAGCAGGATCTGATCACCGAGCTGGCGCGGTTTCCGTCGCTCGGGCTGATCGCGGCGGACTCGGTGCAGGCGGCGCGGGCTGCTGGCGGCGATGACGCCGGCCTGGCGCAAACCCTGGGAGCGCAGTTCCTGCTGCGCGGCAGTGTCCGTCGCCACGGCGCCGCCCTGCGCCTGAGCCTGCAGCTCGTCGAGGGCGCCAGCGGTCGCCATCACTGGGCGGGTCGCTACGACGAGGAGCACCTGCCGACCCTGCAGGACGAGGTGACGGCACGGGTCGCTGCGGCGCTGGCCCTGCAGGTGGATCAGTCGCTGCTCGCCGCCTCGCGCCGGCGACCGGCGGCGAGCCTGGAATCCTACGAATGCTGGCTGCGCGGCCTGGAGTGCCTGCAGCGCGGCACGCGCGAGGCCGATGCCGAGGGACGGCGCTTTTTTGAGCAGGCACTGGCGGCCGACCCCGGCTTCGCCCGCGCCTGGGCGGGACTGTCGCTCGCGCATTTCAACGAATGGAGTTGCCAGGCCTGGCAGCAATGGGAGACCCAGGAGCGGCTCGCCTACGAGGCCGCCAGCCAAGCGGAAGCCCTGGACCGGGGCGACGCGATGACGCAGGTCATTCTCGGTCGCATCGAGCAGTACCGTCGGCAGTTCGATCGCGCCGCGCCGCGCCTGGAGCGGGCGCTGCAACTGGCGCCGAACGATGCCCTGCTGCTGCTCCAGCTCGGCCTGTGTTTTTCCCATCATGGCGAACTCGAGCGCGGCTGGCAGCTCACCCAGCGCGCCCTCGAACTGAACCCGCTCTGCCCGTCCTGGTACTACTGCTATGCCGCGCAGACCCTGTTCCCGCTGCGCCGCTACCGCGAGGGGCTGGATCTGGGTTTGAAGGCACCCCCGGGGCTGGTGGTCGACGCCCCCGCCTTTCGCGCCGCCGCCGCCGCGTACCTGGGGGAAGCAGCGCGGGCGACCGCCTTTCTCGACGAGTTCCGCGCCGATTTCTCGCGGCGCATCGCCTGCGGTCGCGAGGCCTCGGCCGACGAGCTGCTGCGCTGGATCCTGCACGTGAATCCCTATCGCCGTGACGAAGAAGTGAGCCTCCTGGATGAAGGCCTGCGTCGCGCGGGTCTTGAGGCCCGGGCCGCGCGGCCGCCGCCGGCGCAGGCGCCCCTGGCGTGGCCGGTGGCCGACAGCTTCCGGCGCGAGGGACCGCTCTGGGTGCTGTCCTTCGATCATCAGGTCGTTCACCTCGCCGACCTGCGCGGTCTGCACGACCTGGCCTGCCTGCTGGCCCGGCCCGGGCAGGAGGTGGCCTGCACCGAACTGGCCGGCGCGGCCCTGCATCAGCGTGGGGTCGAGCGCACGGACGACCGCGCCCTGCAGGCCTACCGCCGGAGCTTGCAACGGCTTGAGGCGGAGATCGACACCGCCTCGCAGGCGGGCCGCGTCGATCTCGTCGAACGGCTGGAGGCCGAACGCGAGACCCTGCTTGCCGAGGTCCGGCGCGCCGCCGGCCTGAGCGGTCGCGCGCGGATGGAGGGCGACACCGCCGAACGCGCGCGCACGACGGTGGCCTGGCGTCTCCGCCACGCGCTGAAGAAGATCGAGGCGGTGCATCCGTCGCTGGGGCGTCACCTCAGGAACTCGGTGCGCACCGGCAGCTTCTGCAGCTACCAGCCTGAGCGACCCGTGGCCTGGCGCCTGTGAGGGGAAAAAAGGACCGACCTCCCATTGTGAGGCGCCGGCTCACGCCTGGGGAGTGGATCCGATCACCTGCCATGCACACCGACACCCTCCCCCAACTCCGCGGCCGCCTCTTCCTCACCGATGGCGGCATGGAAACCACCCTGGTCTTCCACGAAGGCCGCGACCTGCCCGAATTCGCCGCCTTCGTTCTGCTTCGCGACGAGGCCGGGCGCGACTGGTTGCGCCGCTACTACCGTCACTACGCCGGCATCGCTCGCAGCCACGGCTTCGGCTTCGTGCTCGAAACCCCGACCTGGCGCGCCAGTGCCGACTGGGGCCGCAAGCTCGGCCTGGATGCCGCTGCGCTCACCAACCTCAACCGCGAAGCCATCGGCCTGCTCCACGACCTGCGCGAGGAACTCGAGTCGCCTGACCTGCCCATGGTGCTCAGCGGCAACCTCGGCCCGCGCGGCGACGGCTACCGTCCCACCTCCGCCATGACCGCCGTCGAGGCGGCGCGCTACCACGGCGAGCAGATCCGGGTCTTGCACGATGCCGGCGCCGACTACGTCAGCGCCTTCACCCTCAACGACGTCGAGGAAGCCCAGGGAATCGCCGACGCCGCCGCGGCGCTGAAGGTTCCATCGGTGATCTCCTTCACCGTCGAGACCGACGGCCTTCTGCCCTCCGGCCTAGGCCTGCGCGAGGCGGTGGAGCGGGTCGATCAGCGCGCCGCGCAGCCGCCGGCCTATTACATGGTCAACTGCGCCCACCCCGAGCATCTGTACGCCGCCCTTGCCGAGGAGGGCCCTTGGTTGGCGCGCCTGCGCGGCCTGCGCGTCAACGCCTCGCGGCGCAGCCATGCCGAGCTCGACAACAGCACCGAGATCGATGCCGGCAACCCCGAGGAACTCGGTGACGACTGCCGCACCCTCGCCCGGCGGCTGCCGGAACTGAACGTGCTCGGCGGCTGCTGCGGCACCGACGCTCGCCATGTGGAAGCCATGGCGCGGGCGTGGCGGACGGGGAGGAGTTGGGAGTTAGAAGTTAAAAGTTAGAAGTTGCCGCCAAGCCACGGGGAGGATGGGCCGCAAAGGAACGCAAAGAGCGCAAAAGGTTGGAGCCTTTGTTGCCTTTGTGTTCCTTGCGCTCTTTGGCGGCAAAAGTTGCCTCCATCGGCACTCTTCAGCCGAGCCCGGGGTTGGCCTGGTACCAGTGGGCAAGACGTGTCCGCTTTTCCTTGGGGTCCTTGGTTTGCGTCCATCGATCTGAAATTGGAGATCTGAGATCCTCCTCTCCGAGGAGGTTGCAATGGACGCGCTGGGGCGTATCACTGGCGTCGTGAACGAGCTGGGCAGCTTCACCACCAGCACCGCGGCGCAGAAGCGCGCGGCGGCGGATGGGACGGTCCTGGTGAACGACTATGGGTCGGGGGAGAAACAGGGAACCGACAGCCTGGTGTACCTGTCCGACCACCTGGGCAGCGCGCGGGCGTGGTACCGGGTGAGCGACGGGCAAGTCGGTTTGGCCGAGTACGGAGCCTTCGGGCAGCGGCAATTGCTGGCGGCAGGACCGGGGGAACCGGAGCGCGGCTACACCGGCCACTTGCGGCACGCGGCGAGCGGCCTGGTGCTGGCGCCCTACCGGGCCTACGACCCGCAGTTGGGCCGGTGGCTGTCCGAGGACCCGATCATGGAGGCGGGTGGCTTGAACCTGTATGGGTATGTTTCAAATAACCCGATCAACCTCTGGGATCCGCTTGGACTATTAACCGAAATAATCACATTTGACCCAGTAGGAAAAGGCAAATCTTCATTCGGCCATACTGCGATTAATTTAAACGGAATGATCTATTCATTCGGAGAAAAGGGTTGGTTTGTCGAACTCACCAGCACTTATATGGTTCGAAATTCGTTCAGAAATGCAACCGGCCAAGAATTGAATCTAACCACCGAACAAGAACAACAACTGGAGCAAGCAATAAAGAATGACATGGCGAAGAATCCAGTGTGGGATATGCCGCACAGCACTTGCTCTACCAAAGCGAGAGATATGCTTGAAGAAGCGACCGGAGAAGTTTTCGCGATAAGAAAATTCCCTTTACCAAAATGGTTGCAAAGAGAATTGAATGATCTGGGGCGTGTAATCAAAACTAACAACTATCCAAAATCACGGTGATGACAAAAATCTTCAAGTGTTTATCGTTAATGTTTTTCCACGCATTCTCATTATATGCTGAAAACTCTGTTCGTGTTTTAGTTTATGGAATGATCAATCAAAATGAAGGAATGGCCGTCTATGAAATACAAGATGAGAAAATTACTAAGGTCATAGATGCAAATAGCCTTCGCCCTGAGAGCATTAAAGACGACTGGAGGCGCGATATGCGCCAATTGCGTCCGCTTGCGATCAAAAACGGAAAGTTGTACTATTATCTGCCTGTGATGCGGGCATCTGAAGGTTTTGATGTTGGGGTTTATCAAATAAGAGTTGATTCTGAATCGGAAAATGAATCTCCAATGTTGCTTGTTAAAACGCCGATCCTAACCAATATAATTTCCAGCATAACACCTGGCAATTATTTTGGAATTACTGAATTGGGCGATGTGTTATTTCTTTCTCTAGATGATGGACGGTATCATCACAGTACACTAAAAAATGTGTTGTTTGTGTCATCGTTGGAGAGCGAAACGGTGATTATTGTGAAAGGGGATGGATCTGTTTTTAAATGCACCCTGGAAGACGCTGGGGAAAGTCGTTTAGAAAGAATAATCAACGGCAGAGGATTTAGCAAATGTTTCGCATTAAAGAATGCCGGAATTACGGAATATCTTATTGAGATAAACTGGAAAATTGGGAAACTTAATGTTCAGGAGGATGCGTTTAAAATGCTCGCTAATGATAATGTCACGTGCTCCACGTACAATCACCAAGAAAGGTTGGCATATTTCTTTTCTGCCAGTGAAAGCGACGGACGTACATTATATAAATGGAATGTTGATCAAGATAGGGCCAGTATAGTGGCCCATGGTGTTTTTAATGACACTTTGATTTCATATGTAATGGAATGATTCCGCGCGCCAACCTATTTGAAAAAATGACTCCCCGCGCCGACGACACCCTGCGCTACAGCTATGACTGGCAGGGCCGGCGGTTCAAAACCGAACTCGTCGCCGACAACGGCACCACGGTCAGCCGCAGCGAGGAGGTTGCATTCGACGCGCTGGGGCGTATCACTGGCGTCGTGAACGAACTGGGCAGCTTCACCTCCGCCTACGCGGCCGCCAACCTCGGCGGCCTGCCCGATTCCATCAGCCTGCCCGGCGGGTTCAACGTCCAGGTGGCGCGCTACCATGCCAATGCAGGCGCCAACGCCCTGCGCCTGCAGAGCCTGCACCATCGCCAGGGCACCAACACCGTGCAAAAGCACGACTACGCCTACGATCTGGCCGGCAACCTGACCGACTGGCAGCGCACCGATGCGGCCAGCGAGGTCACCGCCTGGAACCTGCGCCGCGATCCCGCCTCGCAGTTGGTGGAGCTGGCGGAAAGCGTGGACAGCACCCCCACCCGGACCGAGGGCTGGCACTACGACGCGGCGGGCAATCGCGGAGTTTGGCATGGTCGGACGCCAGCAAGCCTTTCCAGCCAAGGCTGCTGAAGCGATTAACGGCGAACGCCAACGTTGAGTTCCTTGGATGTCACTTGTTGTCATAGGATTGACCGCCCCATTCGAGTTTAATTTCTGCCAGGAGGGTCTGAAAAAGGATGACCCCCATAAAGACTCTCACGGAGTATGCTGCAAAACTGAGGATGACAAAGGGGCTTCATCCTTGACAACAGTCCCCCATGTCATTATTCCTGCACGAGGATTCCCATGCATCTTGCGCATGGGTGCATTGCCAGAGTGATGGATGAGATGGTTCAGGCAAATCTTCCCCAAACGGCCCCTGCGTGGGACTGCGAAGCCCGGCGATCCTGCCGAGGTCGTTCGCCGGCTTGACCTGGCTCAAGCCAAGCGGCAGGCCATGATTGTGCTTGGCAACGACGCATGGTTTCAAGTGGAGCGACTTGAGCAGATCTACGAAGTGGGGCTGCCAACGCACTACCAGGAATTGTTTGACCCACCGGTTCGGTATGTTGCCAAGTTCGAGGATTGGGTCATTGACTTCCTGGGTGCTCCTGATTGGGCGCGCAAGGGGGATCTTGGCGACCGCTTGATTTTGGGCGCCTTGGGTGAAGCCGGTTACCTCGTGACTGGATCAGTCGGTCAGCCAACGGTGGACTTGGTGGACACCACGCTGAAGACCGTGATCGATCGCAAACCGAGCTTGTACCACTTTCTTCTTGCCGAGCTGGCCGAGTCGGGTTTGTTGGAGCTTGATCTGGGCGAGTCGCGGAATGTACCCTAACTACCGACATGCCGTTTGGGGAAAAATACGTCGATCAGCTGAATGAGGTCGGCGCGTCCATTCACTTCACCCAAGGATGGGGTTGGCAATTCCTTCATGACGGCCTTATCAGACCGGCTCAGCTGCCGGCACGGAAAACACGCGTTGACAAGATTGTTTCGTGGATTTCACGTGATGGCCGGGCCGTGGGTTTCAAAGGGCGGATCGAGGGGGACATTTTTGAGCCGCCCATTGGCAGCATGGTGTGTCTCCTCCAGACCTCTGAGCTCATCGGCGAGAAGGATGCGGCCCCTGTATCACTGCATTTCTCCAATGACAGCCTTGCCCTGGTGGAGGATCCCTTGAGTGCCTGCGGCTTGAAACCCGTTTGGGAGGGCTGTCAGGGTGTCATCGGCTATGGAATTCTTGAGGAGCACAAGCCATGACTGGTTCGATGCGTGTTAAAATCGTTAGTCTGGGGTGGCAATCTCGGTGGCTGCATATTGCATTTACTGCGCAACCGAGAAGAAGACAAATCCTCAACCGGTCAGCAGTCGAGTCGCCCAACAACCGCCGTCGCTGGTTCACGATTATAGAAGCAGGAAGTACTACATTTTGGATGAGGCGAAGGCCAAGCTGGTGCTTAAAAAGGCGGAAGCTGGTGATCCTGAGGCCATGTTCGAGCTTGCGGATTGGTATTTGAGAAAAGGAAATCAGGAGCTGTCTGAATACTGGGGAAGGATGAATAATAGGAGAGTCGATGAACTGAGGCGAAAAAGTGCCAAGTAACACTCGGCACGCCCTTTCTGAGGCATGCCAATGTGCGCCAAACATCAAGTTTCCATAATGATGCCGAACCCACTCGAAAAACTTGCCGGGTCGTTTTTGAGTGTTTTTCGCTGGCCGGCGACTGCGAAGGAAAAAGGCATGATGGCTTCGCGCAAGGGACTTGCCCGGGATGAGTTTTGTTCCCTTTTCCGTTCTCCAACCGAAAGGCGATTCGCTGAGGTGGTGTGGGATCACTTTGTTGCCAGTGCATGCTCGCCCGCAGGGCAGTTTTTCCCATCCTGGGAGGATGCGCTGGTTGAGGATTATGGAATTGTTGGCACCGATTTGGATGAGTTGGTTGCTCAGTGGTTCAAGGAGTTGAAGATGGAACTGCCGGAGATTTCCGCCGATCAAATTGCGGTGGTCACGCTGAAGGATCTGATAGAAGCCATGGCTGCGTTGGCTGACAATTCGACAACGCCGATCAAGAAGGGCTGAATTCTGTCGAACGAGACCTGCAATATTGAGTGCCGCCTCCTTGTGCTCTATTGCGGCAAAAGTTGCCTTCGTCGGCGCTCTTTAGCCGAGCCCGGGGTCGGCCTGGTCCCTGCGGGCAAGACGTGTCCGTGCTCCTGGACCGAGGCTTCCTTCCAGCGGATCGGGCTTTGACTTCGCCCCCATGAGATGTTGGTTCCAATGTCAATGAAAACTCGTCTGTATCCAATTTGCTACCAAGCCTTTGTCATTGGGGTGGTGGCGCAGTTTGCACTTCTCATTCTGGCTGTTGTGTTGGACCTCAATTTCGAACCCGATGATGTCGTTTCGATGCTCAAGATTCCTGCCTTTGCGGTGGTGACTTTGTGTTTTGGAGCGGGGTTCGTTTTATGGGTTTATGCTCTGGGCTGGCTGCATCGAAGCTGGCAGGAAAGGAGTTTGCCGCAAAATGTTTGCCTGGCGGTCCTGCTCGTTTTTGGCTATCCCTTGTCGGGCGTCATTCTCTGGCGAGTTATGAATGGGAAACCCTTTTCCAAGGGGCACACTGTCTTCTGACACCGCTCCAGAATCGCATGACAACCCATCCGATGCCTGGAGAGCGAGTGGCTGTCGGCGCGTTTGAATTGCACCTGGTGGAGGTGAGCCTGCCCCGGCTGGCGCACCTGCTGGAAACGGTCGACGGGGTCTCAGCTTTGGAGAGACGCCGACCGTTTTCACGAAGCCCCTGGCATCTTCGCTTCTGCTATCGGGGCAGCTGGCTTGTGGTCTGCGAGCCGTTTGGCGACAACAGTCGCTACTGGGTCGGGCCTGAGGCGGAGGAGGTCGACTTGAGTGCCCTGGAGCCTGTCGTGGCTGCGGCATCAATCCCCCCTGGCCGGGCCGCGCTGGTGGGGTTCTTCTCCTTGCCATCAGTGAAACGGAGCTGCCTGGTTCTGGGTTGGGTGGCCTGCCTGTTTGCCTTGGGGCTGTGGTTCGCCTGGCTCTGCCATCTGCTGACTCCGACGCTGTTGAGTGGCGATCGGGCGACCACCCTGGTAGCCGTGTTCTCTGCGCGAATGCTGGCGACCTGCCTCTCGGCGCTCACGGCGGTGGCGCTTTTTTTCTGGAATGGACGCCGCTGGAGCGGCTGGGTTTGGATGCTGCTGGCACCCGCGCTGATCGAGCTGATCTTTTGGCTGAGCATGCTTCTTTTGACCGTCATCGACCGGCTAGGCGTCTGAAGCGTTGAGGGGTGGGCGGCCAAGGGGATGTTTGGCCCAGAGGTACGCCAAGAGCTTCATGTCGTAGCCCATCAAGGGGAGAGTGGGCACTTTTGCCCGCTTTTTGAAATGGCGGCGAAGCCGCGAGGATGAAGAGGCGGACAAAGAGTGTCCGCGCTCCCTTCAGCCAGCGGTTAGCAGGCTGGCGAGGCCGGTGCAGCGGCGGCGGCTGGACTGGCGGCGCACGGCCATTTCGAGGGCGGCGGGGTCGCCGATGAGGACGGCGAGTTTTTTGGCGCGGGTGAGGGCGGTGTAGATCAGGCTGCGCTCAAGCATGACGTAGTGCTGCTTGCTGACCGGCAGCAGGACGCAGGGGAACTCGCTGCCCTGGCTTTTGTGGATGCTGAGGGCGTAGGCGAGCTGCAGCTCATCGAGTTCACCGGGTTCGTACTCGACCAGGCGACCGCCGTCGAAGCGCACGCTGACGCGCAGGGGTTCGGTGTCGATGGCGGCGATGTGGCCGATGTCGCCGTTGAAGACGTCCTTGTCGTAGTTGTTGTTCGTCTGGATGACCTTGTCGCCGACGCGGAAGGTGACGCCGAAGCGCTCCAGCTCGAACTTGCTCTCGCTGGGCGGATTGAGCGCGGCCTGCAGGGCCTCGTTGAGGGCGCGGGTGCCGAGCGGGCCGCGGTTCATCGGCGTCAGCACCTGGAGATCGGCGACCGGATCGAAGCCGTACTTGGCCGGCAGGCGGGTGCGCGCCAGTTCGACGAGGGTGCTGCGCAGGGTTTCGGGATCGGGGTCTTCGAGGAAGAAGAAATCGCTGTCGCGCGCCGGCTTGAGGTCGGGCAGGCGACCGGCGTTGATGGCGTGGGCGCTGGTGATGATGCGGCTGGCGGCTGCCTGGCGGAAGATCTCGGTGAGGCGGACGGCGGGCACGGCGCCACAGGCGAGCAGGTCGCCCAGCACGCGGCCGGGACCGACCGAGGGCAACTGATCGGCGTCGCCGACCAGCAGCAGGTGGGCCTCGGCGGGCAGGGCGGCGAGGAAGTGGGCCATCAGCGGGGTGTCGATCATCGAGGCCTCGTCGCAGACGAAGACCTGGCCCTGCAGCGGCCGGCCGCGGTGCCGGCCCCAGGTGCCGCCGCCCTGAGCTTCGAGCAGGCGGTGCAGGGTTTTGGCCTCGCGACCGGTGCTTTCCGCGAGCCGGCGCGCGGCGCGGCCGGTGGGAGCGGCAAGCACGATCTCGCGGTCGCCGAGCAGTTCGAGTAGGGTGTTGACCAGGGTGGTTTTGCCGACCCCGGGACCGCCGGTGAGGATGAGCACGCGCTGGCGCAGCACCTCGCGCACCGCCTCGATCTGGCTCGGCGCCAGCGGTTTGCCGGTGCGTTCGGCGATGGCGGCGAGGGCCGGTTCGAGGTCGATCTGCGGCCAGTCGGGCGGGCGCGCGGCCAGCTCGCGCAGGCGGCGGGCGATGTTGACCTCGGCGGTGCGCAGGGCAGGCAGCCAGAGTTTGGCGACGCCGTCCTGCACCGCCTGCACGAGGTCGCCGGTGCCGCTGAGGAAGGCGAGCGCCTCGCGCACGGCGGCGGTTTCGACGCCGATGAGTTCGCGGGCCTGGTCGAGCGCCTCGGTTTCCGGCAGGCAGGTGTGGCCGTTGCCGGCCGCGGCGGCGAGACTGTGGAGCAGGGC
>JAEYYS010000464.1 GCA_023428335.1 Verrucomicrobiota bacterium
GTGCTGGACAGTGTCGATGCCGCCGGCCAGCGCGAGCAGACCCTGGTGATGCTGCTCTCTGACATGGGCGCGATCCTGCGCCCGACCCATGGGCTGGGGGTGGCCTCGAACGCGCCCTTCCGCGACGGTGCGCCCTCGCTCTACGAGGGCGGCGTGCGTGTGCCGGCGATCTTCCGCTGGCCGGGCCGGCTGCCGGCCGGCAAGACGTGCGATGCCATGCTTTCCCAGCTCGATCTGCTGCCGCTCTGCCTGGCTGCCGCCGGACTGCCGCGACCCGAGGAGCGCGTGCTCGACGGTCGCGATCCCCTGCCCGCCCTGCGGGGTGAGGCGGCTTCGCCGCATGAGCGGTTGTTCTTCAGCTATGCCAGTGCGCAGGCGGTGCGCGAAGGTTCCCTCAAGCTGCTGCGCCCCAAAACCGGTGCACCCTGGGAACTCTACGACTTGGCCAAGGATGCCGGTGAGACCACCGACCTCGCCAGCCAACAACCGGCGACCGTGGCGCGCTTGGAACAGGCGGTCAAAGCCTGGCTGACCGACACCCGGCGCGATGCCAGCCCGCCCGAGCGCGCCGTTGTGCCCCGTCGCAAGAAGTGACGCTATTTCAGGGCCGCCCAAGGTGGTTGAGCAACTCGCGCCAAAAGCCTTCGCCACCGTCAGCATTGGTCAGGATGACCAGGCCGTGCCCCTGCCCGGGATCAAACTCGGCATGACTGCGGAAGCCGGTGCCGTTGGAGCCGCTGTGGCAGACGCGCAGGCCGGAAGCCGTCGGTTCGAGCGACCAGCCCAGCCCAAACCTCACCTCCCCCGCCCCGGTGCTGCCGCGGCGTTGCCTGAGAGGTCGCCCGGTGGGCGGACTGGCCGGGGTGAGCATGTGTTGCAGGGAGGCGGCGCTGAGTGAATGCGGGGCACGGCGATCGGTCTGCATGAGTTCGAGGAGAAAGGCCGCGTAATCGCGGGCGGTGGTGTACAGGCTGTACGCGGCATTGGGCTGTTGATAGAGCCGGCGCGAGGTTTTGATCCTGCCCTCTTTGTCATGGCCGGCAGCGGCCTGATCGGCCCAGGCCTCGCTCCAGACATGGCTGCTGGCGATCATGCCCAGCGGCTCCAGCAGGCTGCGGCGCAGGTGGGTTTCATAATCTTCGCCGGTGACCTGCTCGATGACCCGCTGGAGCAGGACAAAACCCTCGCCGGAATAGCGGTAGGCCGTGCCCGGCTCGTGCAGCACCTTCAGGGCGCCGTCCTTGGGTCGCCAGTTGGGGAAACCGCTGGTGTGACTCAGCACCATGCGCGCGGTGATTTTTTCATGCAGGGGTTCGCCCTGCAGGTAGGGCTCGGGCAGGTAGGCGACCAGGGGGCGATCGAGATCGAGCCGTGCCTGTTCCACCAGCTTCAGGGCGGCATGGGCGGCGAGTGGCTTGGTCATCGATGCCGCCTCGAAGCGCGTGCCGGCCGTCACTGCCGTGCCCTGCCCGGCCCGGTGCGCGCCGAAGTGGCGTTCCCAGGCGATGCGACGGTTGTCGATGGCCACCACCGACACGCCGGGCACGCGATGGCGGGTCATCAGCAGCGGCAGCAGCGTGTCGAGATCCGGCTTCGTTTCTGTGGTGGGTGGCGGCAGGCGGCGCGCGGCCAGGATGCGTCGCACCAGCTCGCCGAACTCGGCTGCTTCCACACGCCGATCCGGCAGGTCGGTGTTGACCCGGTGCACGATGAGGGTGTCGAGCGCGGGCAGCACCAGCAGGTAATGACCGCCGGCACCGCGGGCGGAATAGCTGTCGGCCGGCAGGGTCACGCCCGGCAGGTGCAGGCCGTGGCGACAAGTCCACCAAAGGTAGCTGTAACCGCCGCTGCTGCCGGCGTCGGAGGCGGACTGCAGGGACTCGCGCACCCAGTCCGCCGGCAGCACCTGCGCGCCGTTCCACTGGCCGCCGCGCAGGTAGAGCAGGCCGAAGCGGGCGAGATCGCGGGCGGTCAAGCGAAACGGATAGGCGCGATGGATGGAGTCCGCGCCGGTGACATAGCTGCCATCCGCGGGTTCATAGTCCTGCATGCCGAGCGGTGCCGCGATGCGGCGGGCGAAGTCCTCGTAGATGCCGGTGCCGGCGACCTGCTCGTAGATCGTGCCGAGGGCGTTGAAGTCCCAGTTGTTGTAATACCAGAACGTCCCGGGCTCGTGACTGTGGCGCGCCGGGCGCTGGGCCTTCATGCGCGCAGTTTCATACAGGGCCGGATGGTAGACCCCCGAACGCGCCTGCAGGAGCTGGCGCACGGTGGCGCGCTTCTCGACCTCGGTCAGCGGCGAACGATCGTCGATCCCCAGCTCCGCCAGCGTGGCATCGAGGTTCAGGCGCTGCTCGGCGACCTGCAGGCCGCAGAGGGCACTGAGCAGGCTCTTGCGGATCGAGTGGACATTGAACTTGCGGTCCACCGCGCCCCATTCGTCCAGCACCTTGCCTGCCACCACGATCATCACCGCCTCGGTGTCGAGCGTGGCTGAAAACTCGCGCGCCTCCGCCAGTGCCGGCCGCGACCAGCCCGCCGCCTCGGCCTCGTGGTCGCTCAGGCGCTGCCAGGCGGCCCCGGGAACGGTGGCAGACGGTACGGCCGCGGCTGCCAGACCGAGGATCAGGCCATGCCAGATCGCGCAACGAAGCAGAACAGCTCCCATGGTGACCGAATCAACGCAGGAACAGTTGTCGTTTTTTCCGTGCATCCCAACTGGTCAATATGATTGACCGGCTAGAGACGACGCGCGGACTCGTTGGCAACTCGGATCTCTCCCGCCATGCCAGCCCTATCCCTCCGCCAACGCCTGCAACCCCTGCTCACCGCGCTCCTGTTCCTGCCCCTGTCCCCGGTGGTCGCCGAAACCCTGCGCGCCGACCTCTGCATCTATGGCGGCACACCGGGCGGCATTGCCATGGCCGTGCGCGCCGCGCGCGAGGGGCTGGAGGTGGTCCTGGTGAACCGGCACGACCACCTCGGCGGCATTTTGGCGAGCGGTCTCGGCGTCTGGGACACGCAGTGGGAGGGTCGGCGCGCGCCGATCTACGACGAGGTTCGCCAGGCGATCTTCGATCACTATCGCACCACCTATGG
>JAEYYS010000479.1 GCA_023428335.1 Verrucomicrobiota bacterium
GGATAGAACAAAAGCGGCAGGGCTTGGAACGGCGGCGTCAGGGTTGCCGGTAGCGGCTGCGGTAGGCGCCCGGTGTGGCGCCGGTGACGCTGCGGAACGCGCGCGTCAGGTGACTTTGATCGGCGAAACCGCAGTGCTGGGCGATGGCGGCGATGGATTCGCGCGTCTCGACCAGCAGGCGACAGGCGGTCTGGATGCGCAGGCGTTTCAGGTACTGCTGGGGCGGCAGGCCGTACTCCTGGAGGAAGGCGCGTTCGAAGGCGCGCGCCGACATGCCGGCGGCGCGGGCGAGTTCGGCATTGCTCACCGGTTCGTGCAAGGCGGCCGTCATGCGCGCGAGCACGACGCCGAGGCGGATGTCGGTGCGACCGGCGAGCTGGTCGGGTTCAAGCCGGCGCGTGATGCCGGCCGTGCCGACCGCGCGCCCGCGTTCGTCAAGCACGGGTCGCTTGGTGGTCAGACACCAGGCGGCGGTGTGGTCGAAGCGACCCACCCGCTCCAGTCGGTCGTGGAAACTGCGGCCGGCCAAAGCCGCTTCATCGCCCTGGCGGAAGTGGGCGGCGAGGTGCGGGGGCGACAGATCCTCATCGGTGCGACCCAGCACCTCGGCGGGATCGTTGAGGCCGTAGTTGCGCAGGAAGGCGCGGTTGACCCAGAGGTAACGGCGGCGCGCGTCCTTCACCCAGGCCTGCACCTCGGGCAGGGCGTCGAGCAGGCCGCCGAGGGCTTCAGCGACCGCGGCAGTCAGGGTGGGGGACATGGGCGGCAATCGGTCACGGGTACAGCTCTGCCAACTCGCGCAGCAACGGTTCGAGCTCGGCAAAGAAGGCGTCCTCGCCCTTGCCGGTCCGCTCCGCCTTGAGCGCCTCAAGCCGCCGTTCGAGTGCATCCCGGCGGGCGCGCTGGGCCTCGGTCAGGCGCGACTCCGCCTCGCTGAGCACCAGCACGAGTTGCCCGGCGCGTGTGCCATCGACGGCCACACCCGCGGGAGCGGCCTTCGGCTGAGTGCCTTCGAACACTTCCGCGCGCGTGCCGACGCCATCGCCGTTGTCTTCGAGCAGGGCATGCTCGGTGGCGAGACGGTCCTCGCCCTGATAAAACTCCGCGGCGCGCCGGCTGGCATGCAGGAAGGCTTCCAGCACCGACACCTGCTGGTCCTGATCGAGGTCGGCCTCGGGCAGGCCGGCGATGGCCGGCGCGAAGTGCTCGCCGAAGCGCGCATAAAACACCTCGTCGCCGCCCTTGGTGGCGGTGACGATCGTGCGCCGCGGACCCGCCAGGGGCTTGAGAAAACCGCCGCTGGCCGAACCGCCATGCACCAGCACCAGCTCGCGGCGCAGCGGCTTCAGGCGTTCCGCCAGCCAGGCCGGTGTCAGGTCGGGACCGCGCAGGTTGAACTTGGCCTCGCGCCCGTCGTAGGTGCCGTGACCGATCAGCACCAGCCAGAGCTGGCCCTGGTCCGACGCCACCGCCTTCTGCAATGCCGCTTCGAGCGCAGGCAGATCCTGTGTCTCCGCCGGTCCGCTGTGGCCGAGGCGGGTGAAGGTCGCTCCGGCCTGGTCGGCGGCCTGCTGCCAGGTCGCGGCCTGGCGCTCAAAGAGCGCGGCGTACTCCTCGGTGCCGGTCGCGCCCTGGATGAGCAGCACCTCCAACTCGCGCGCCGGTTGGGCGACGGCCGAAGCCGCGCCTAGCAGAGCCAGCAGGCCGAATTTCAGAAACCTCGTCCTCATGCCAGACCTCCCTTCCGTCGCAGCAGCCATTCGGCGCCGAGCAGACCGAGCAGCAGCACAAAGGCCCAGGGCGCATGCCAGAGCGGCTGGCTGATCACCTCCTGCACGGGCACCTCAATGGCGCGCAGCAGGTCCGGCAGCTGGTTGACCTCATCGAGTTCGAGCAGGCACCCGCCACTGGCTTCGGCGAGCCGCTGCAGGCCGGCGCGATCCGGCTCCAGGCGCGCCCATTCCGCCACCTCCGGCTGCCAGGACCAGCCGCTGTGCTTGACCGCCTCCAAGGCCGGCAAGTTCTCGCCGGCGACCCGGGTCGCGCTGGCCTGCACCCGCCAGGCACCGGTCGCCTTGGGAAAGAACTCCGCCTCAAACAAGCCGGCCTCGGTCAGGCTCGGCTCGCCCGGCAGCCGGACCTTGGTGCCGTCGGGCCCGCTGACCTCAAAACTCACCAGGGCGTCGTCCATCGGTCGGAAATCCGCCTCGCGCACGCGCAGTGCGAGTCGCACGCTCGCTTGGCGGGCTTCCACCGCCAGCTGGACGCGGTCGGGCACGTCGACCACCAGCCAGCGCATGAGCTGGCGCCAGAAACGTTCCTGATCCTTCATCGCGGCGGCATCGCTCAGGCCCCAGCGCCAGACATCGCCGATCGTCAGGGCCACGCTGCGGCCCTCGCCAAAGCGCTGGGCGACAAGGGCCGGATGCGTGGCGTCGGTCGTGGCCACAGTGGCGAGCACGCTGGCGCCGGGCTTGATTGAGAGCACCGGGTTGACCGAATGAAAGCCGGGCATGGCGGCGAGCCGGCGCTCCTCCTCGTCCTGGCCGGCGCGCAGGCGGGTCCAGGGTTCAAGCCAGCCCTCGCGGCTGAGGTCGAGGCGGGCGTTGCGCACCGGTTCGACGGCACCGACGCGGTCGAGGTGCACCGGCAGCAGGCGGCCGATGGGCGTGTGCTCATAACCGCCGGCCTGAAAACTTTCCTGGCCACCGAGCATGAGCAGGGCGCCGCCGCGCTCGGCGACGAAGCGCTCGAGCAGGTTCATCTGTTCCTGGGTGAAGAACTCCGCCTCCAGATCGTCGAGCACCACCGCGCGGTACTCGCCAAACAGGGCGTCGGCACTTTTGGGAAACCCCTCGGCCAGTTCCTGGGCGTCCTTGGTGCCCAGGCGAATCAGCACGGGTTGATCGTAGCGCTGGGCCGAGGCCTGATCGCCAAAGCCGCGGAACAGCGGGTTGCTGCTCTCGCCCACCCGGCCGCGCCACTCGAACTTCGGCTCGCGCTTGGCGATCCGGACCAGCGAGGGCAGCTGCACCTCGGGATCACCGGCGAGGGCGCGACGGAGGAATTTGTACTCCCAGTTGGGCCTGCCGGTGACATAGAGCACGCGGTACGGGCCCTGGCCGCGGTCGACGGCGATCTGGCGCTCGTTGTTGACGCGCACGGTCTCGTTGAGCAAGCCGCGCCATTCGTCCTTGGCGGTCTTGGCCAGCAGGGAGGCCTCCATGAGGGCGACGCGCAGGAACGAAACACCCGGCTTGGCCACCGGCACCTTCAGGCGCGCCACGGGCTGCGGCGAGTTGGCGCTGGCGCGGAATTGTTCCGAGACGAGCACCCGGCCCTCGTCGTCGAGTGCGGCGACCGCAATCTCGCGGTTGTCGAAGCCTTTGGCCGACCAGGTGATGGTGAGCACGACCGGCGAGTCCTCAAAGGCGGTTTGACTGACCGACACCTCCTGGATCGCCAGGTCGGGCGAGGGCGCGCGCGAACCGACCAGAACCGGGAAGATCGGCCGCGCGGGTTTCGCCTGCGGCCAGGCATCGGTGGCATTGCCGTCGGTGAAGAGAATCGTGGCGGCGAGGGCGCGCCCGGCGGCCCCGCGCTCAAGGGCTTGCAACGCGCCGGCGAGGTCGGAACGCTGGCCGCGAAAATCGAGCGTGTTGAAGTTGGTGACGCTGCGCAGGCGTTCGTCGGCGACGAGGGTCTTGACGCGGAAGAGTTCGCCGAGTTCGCGCAGCCAGCCGGGTTCATCACCGCCGCTGCCGAGCGCGCGGCGCAGGGCTGCGGAGCGGGTCGGTCCGCCGGCGGTTTCGGCGAGGTCGAGCGAGGCACTGGTATCGGCCACGACGGCCAGTTCATTGCCGCCGCGCTTCGGCTGCTGCCGCGTCCAGCGCGGGTCGGCGAGGCAGAGGGCCAGCAAGGTCAGGGCCGCCAGCTTGCAGAGCTGGGCTGCCAGGCGCCGGCCTCCGACCAACGGCGAATGCCGGTAGCCGCGCCAGAGCACGACCGCGCCGACCGCGATCACGACCAGCGTGATCCAGAGGCGTTCGGGGTGTTGGAACAGGAAAGTCATGCCGTGGGAGGGCGCTCAATCGCCACGGCCAAGTTCCTGGTAATAGCGGCGGACGAGATCACGGAAGGCGGGGGGAACCGGGTCGCGGTCGACCGGCACGGTGCTGTTGCCGGCCTCGCGCTTGGCGAGTTCCTCGGCGACGCGGTCGCGCAGTTCGATCAGGGGCTGAACGATGCGCAGGGCGAGGTGGTCGGACTGCGGTGCCGCGTCGTTGCGGTCGTGGCGCAGGGCGCGGGCGTTGTCGAGCACGCGCGCGGCCTCGTTGCGCAGTTCGGGCTGGCTGAGCAGCTCCTCGACGTTGCGCAGGCGGTCGCTCCAGCGCTCGTAGCCCTCCCCGGTGAGGGCGCCGCGGTTCGGGGCTTCGGAGGTTTCCTCAAAGAAGAAACCGCCTCCGGGGCGGGCTTGGGAGGATGGACTGGATGGACGGTTGTCTTGGGAGGGCGGGCCTGCTGTCTGCCCCTGCTGACCTGCCTGACCTGCCTGACCTGCCTGACCTGCCTGACCTGC
>JAEYYS010000065.1 GCA_023428335.1 Verrucomicrobiota bacterium
GCGCTCAACCTCGACGCCCCGCTCGCCGTCGAGGCCTTCGGCCCGGAGCCGCATCCGGAGATTGCGCCGGCGACGATGAGCGCGGTCTATGAATACGGCCCGCGCGAGGGTCGCCCCGGCCTCAAGCTGCACTGGCACCAGGGCGCCACCAAGCCGGACGTGTGGAAGAACGACCCGGTCATCGGCCAGTGGCAGAGCGGTGTGCTCTTCATTGGCGACAAGGGCATGCTGCTCTCCGATTACAACAAGCACCTGCTGCTGCCGGAGGAGAAGTTCAAGGATTTCCAGCGCCCGAAACCCTTCATCGCCGACTCGCCCGGCCAGCACATCGAATGGATCAACGCGATCAAGAACGGCACGCCCACCGGCAGCCCCTTCAGCTACGCCGGTCCGCTCAGCGAGGCGAACCACCTCGGCAACGTCGCCTTCCGCGCCGGTCGCCGCATCGAGTGGGACGCCAAGGCGATGCGCATCACCAACGATGAGGCGGCCAACCGCTTCATTCGTCGGGAGCCGCGTGCGGGCTGGTCGCTCTGACCTCCGCCGCGGCCTGCGGCCGTTGCAGCCAGACGATGCGGGTCGAGCCGTACTCGCGGTCGCGCACCAGCTTCCAGCCGGGCCAGGAGGTGGGCGCGTCGCGTCGCACCAGGCTTTCCAGAACGACACTGCCGCCCGGAGCGACCAGCTCGGTCAGTTCGGGTCTGGTCATGAGTTTGGCGGCCAGATCGACCTCGTCCGGCCGGTGCGCATAGGGCGGATCGGCAAAGACGAGGTCAAAGCGCAGGCCCTCGCGGACGAGTTGTGCCAGCAGCTTGAAGACGTCGCCCTGGCGCACCAGCGCGCCGGCGAGCTGTGCCTTGGCGACGTTGCGGCGGATCGTTTCGCAGGCGCCACGGTCCTGATCGACCAGCACCGCGCTGCTTGCACCGCGGCTCAGGCATTCCAGGCCGAGCGCGCCTGAACCGGCGAACAGATCCAGCACGCGCAACTCGGCGACATCGCCGAGCATGTTGAATACGGCCTGACGCACCCGGTCCTGAGTCGGACGGGTGACAGACTTGGGGACGTCGAGTGGCAGGCCACCGGCGCTGCCGGAAATGAGGCGCATCCGCCACCCTTGGCGCGGAAATTCCGACTGTCGAGCGCCGGCGCTCAGGCACGCCGGCGGCGCCAGGCCTGCAGACCGGTCGCCGTTGCGCAGAGCAGCAGCAGGGCGAGGGCGAAGGCGTCGCCATGACGGGCATAAAAGGTCGTCGGCGGGTGCAGGGGCACGGCGATTTCGCCGGGCAGGCAGCCTTCGACAAAGCTGCTGCCGGTGCCGGGATCGGCCAGGCGCGCGGTGATCCGGCCGGTGGTATCGATGAAGCAACTGACGCCGGTGTTGGCGGCGCGCACCATGGGCCGGCGCAGTTCGATGGCGCGGAACTTGGCGTTGGCCAGGTGCACCTCGGTTTCCAGGCTCTGCAGGAACCAGCCGTCGTTGGTCAGGTTGACGATGAGTTGCGGACCTTCCCGGACAAAGCGGCGGGCAAGCCGGCCAACCGTGTCTTCAAAACAGATCAGCGGGATGATGCCGATGGCCGGCTTTTCCAAACGCAGCGGCTCGGTGGCGGTGCCGGGTTGGAAGTCGCCGGGCAACACCCCGCGCAGCCAGGCAAAGGGCGGGATCTCACGGAAGGGCAGGTATTCGCCGAAGGGCACCAGATGCACCTTGTCGTACTGCTGGCGGTTGGCGGCCCGGCCGCGCAGCAACAGGGCCGAGACATGGCTGCCGGTCGCATGGTAAATTTCACTGCCGGTGAGCAGGCTGAAATCACCGGCGGCCAGCAGGTCGTCAAAGAAGCGGTCGGGTCCCTCGGGATCCTCGGTGTAGGGACGGGGCAGGGCACTCTCCGGCCAGATGACCAGATCGACCGGACTGACGCCGTCGCGCGCCTCGGCATAGAGGCGGGTGAAGTCGTGCAGGCGACGGTAGGTTTGGTCGTCGAGCCGGCCGCTCCAAGCGTCGACCTGGGCCACATTGGGTTGCACGAGCACCGTGCGCACCTTGGCGCTCTCGCCGGGGTCGCGGCCGAGCTGGCGCAGGCCGTAGCCCGCCACGCCCAGCAGCAGCAGCAGGGCAAGGGTGAGGTCGAGCCGCGAACGGCAGGTGCCTTCACCGCGATGCACGCGGATCAGGCGACTGACGGTGTTCCAGGCGGTGGCGGCGACGAAGACCGGCAGGAAAGACAGGCCTGTGACGCCGACGATGTCGGCGGCCTGGATGAGCACACGGTTCTGGTGCAGACCGACCCCGAGGCCGTTCCAGCCGAAACCGTTGAACAGGGTGGTGCCGCGCAGCCATTCGCAGGCAGTCCAGGCGGCGGCGGTGAGCAGGGCGGCGCGCAGGGAATGCCAGGTGCTGACCTGCCAGGGGCCCTGCACCAGACGGGAGGGATCCAGCCGTGCCACACGCACGCTGAACCAGGCCCACAGACCCCAGTACAGCGAGCAGACGAGGGCGAGGCCGAACACCGCCGCCGCGCCGAGTAACTCAGGGCCCCAGCCGATCCAGGTGGCGTCGCGGGCACCGGCAAGCACGCGCGAGGAGTGGCGCAGCCAGACCAGGTTGGGAATCCAGAAAGCCAGGCCGGCGATCAAGCCAAGGCTGAAGGCGCGCCTGCCCGTGGCAGGGGTACCGCTGCGCGTGCAGGGCCAGAGCACGGCCAGCACCGGGAACAGCCAGAGCCAGACGGCCGGCTCCCAGTTCCAGCCCGGGTAGGCCAGGGCCAGCAGCGCACCGCCGAGGGCGGGCAGGAGAAAGGTCGTCAGGGCGGCGAATCGCATCGGCCCGCACCTTGCCGCGGTCGCGGCCGCAGGCAACACCGACCCGTCTCCTCAGCGACCCGGTCGCCGGTGCTGGCGGTCGCGAAATTCGGCCGGGCCGCAGCCGGTTGCCTTGCTGAACACCCGCGTCAGGTAATGCCGATTCGGAAAGCCGCAGTCGAAGGCGATCTGGTCCATGGTTTTGTCGGTCAGCACCAGCAGCTGCTGGGCGAGGCGGACGCGTGCCGCGGTGACATAGGCCGCTGGGGTCCGGCCGGTGTGCTCGCGAAAGTCTCGAATGAAGCGCTCCAGGCTCATGCCGGCGCGTGCCGCCAGCAGGCGGTTCGACAACCGGGCATGCGGAGCGCGCTGGATCAGCGCAATCACCTCCAGCAGGCGCTCGGGAATGGCCGGCGGTGCCGGCAGGTCGAGCCGGGCAAAGGCGGCATGCAGCAGGGCGCTGCTCTCATGCTGCAGACGCTGGTCGCGCGCCTCGGAGGCGGCCTCACCATGCAGGGCGATGACGCTGCCAATCAGGGCGCGCAGCAGGTCATCCACCGGCAACCGCAGCGGCGCCGGCGTGATCGGCGGCCCCGGCCGGCTGACCGTGAAGTGCATCCACAGGTGGCAGGCCGGCACCGGGCCGCGACAATCAAACACGGTGTCGGCCGGGATGAGCAGGCAGCTGGAAGGTTCGAGCGGGATCGCCTGCCCTTGAAAGTGCACATGACAGCCGGGTTTCGGATTGTGGTAAAAACGCCAGAACGGACTGTCGACCCCGTCATGGTTCCAATCCTCGAGTTCCGCCTGGTAGCCGCATTCATGCAACAAAAAGGCCGACCAGCCGGCGCGTGCGGCGCGGGTCAGACCGACGCCCCAGGGGGTTGTGTAGTTCAGGTACTTGCGCCGGGATTTCACGATCAGACACAAACTGGCGAGAATAGGGCACCCTGTCCAGACGTTGTTGTTGGCATGAGAACAGGTCCGATTCGTCCCTGGGCGCCGCTGCTCGGCGTGCTGCTGCTGGCTACCCCGGGGCTGTCCGCGGCGGAGAAGCTGCGCTTCAACCGCGACATCCGGCCCATCCTCTCCGACAAGTGCTTTCACTGCCACGGCTTCGATCCGAAAAACCGCAAGGCCGGCCTGCGCCTCGACACCTTCGAGGGCGCGATTGCCGATGGCGGCATCGTCGCCGGCCAGGCGGAGCGCAGCGCCATCATCGAGCGTGTGCTCAGCCACGATCCCGACGAGGTCATGCCGCCGCCGGAGTCGAAACTCGGTCGGCTCTCCGAGAGCGAGATCGCCACGCTGCAGCGCTGGATCAACGAGGGGGCGGAGTATGAGGCGCACTGGGCCTTTGTGCCCCTGCAGAAGGCTCAGCTCGAGGCCTGGACCCGTCAGGCCAAAGCGGCCGGTCAGGCGACGCCGATCGACTGGCTGGTTGCCGAAGGCCTGAAGTCGCGCGGCTTGGAATTGCAGCCGCCGGCCGACACGGCCACGCTGGCGCGTCGCCTCAGCTTCGATCTCACCGGCCTGCCGCCCACCGAGACGGAACTGGCCGACCTCGCCGCCGGTCGACTCGATCTGGCGACCTTCACCGAAAGCAAGCTCGCCGCGCCCGCCTACGGCGAACGCATGGCGGCCGACTGGCTCGATGTCGCCCGCTACGCCGACAGCTATGGTTTTCAGGTCGACCGCCCGCGCGACGTGTGGATGTGGCGCGACTGGGTGATCAAGGCCTTCAACACCAACCTGCCGTATGATCAGTTTCTTACCTGGCAGCTCGCCGGCGACCTGTTGCCGGGCGCGACCGATGATCAGGTGCTGGCCACCGCCTTCAACCGCCTGCACCAGCAGGAGAGCGAGGGTGGTTCGGTTGAGGAGGAATACCGCGTCGAGTATGTGGCCGACCGTGTGCAGACCGTGGCGACGGCTTTTCTCGGCCTCACCTTCGAGTGCGCGCGCTGCCACGACCACAAGTATGATCCGATCAGCCACCGCGAGTACTACGGTCTGGCGTCGTTCTTCCAGAACATCGACGAAGCCGGCCTGTACTCCTTCTTCACGCCTTCGCCACCGACCCCGGCCATGATGCTGATGGACGAGCCGGCCAAGGAAAAGATGGCAGGCCTGAAATCGCGGGTGGCGACTTTGGAAAAGCGGCTGGTTGAGGCTGGTGTCGCACCGCTGAGCGAGATCCCGCTGCGCGAGGGGGTGCCGGCTGTGCTTGCAGGACAGATGGCGCACTACTCCTTCGATCAGCTCGACGGCAACAAGCTCGCCGACAGCCTGCATCCCGAGCCGCCGCCGGCGAAAAAAAAGGCGGGTGCCAAGAACCCGCCGCCTCCCAGTCCCTCGGCCCTGCTCAAGGGCGAGAACCGTCTCGTGCCCGGCCGGCTCGGTCAGGCCGTGCAGTTCAGCGGCGATGATCCGGTGGACACGCCGGTCGGGAATTTCCACCGCCATGATCCCTTCAGTGTTTCGCTCTGGCTGAAGACGCCGGACCTCAAGGAGCGCGCTGTGGTCTTCCATCGCTCGCGCGCCTGGACCGACGCCGCCAGCCGCGGTTACGAGCTGCTCCTTGAAGAAGGAAAGTTGAAGTGGTCGCTCATCCATTTCTGGCCCGGCAACGCCATCTCGGTGCGCGCCCGCGAGCCGCTGCCTCTCAACGAGTGGGTGCACGTGGTGGTCACCAACGAAGGCAGCAGCCGCGCCGCCGGCCTGCGACTTTTCGTCAACGGCCAGGCGGTGCCGGTCGAGGTCATACGCGATCACCTCACCCAGGACATCACCGGCGGCGGGGGCGACACACTCTCGCTCGGCGAACGCTTCCGCGACCGCGGCTTCAAGGGCGGCTGGATCGATGATTTGCGCGTCTTCGCCCGCGACCTCTCGCAGCCGTTGAATCCGGCGCTGGAACCGCTGCTCGCCGAATTGAAGGCGGAGCGCGCGGAGTTGACGACGTTCTCCGGTCAGCAGAAGGAGATCATGGTCATGCGCGAGCTGCCCGAGTCCAAGAAGGCCTACGTGCTCACGCGCGGCGAGTATGACAAGCGTGCCGAGGAAGTGACGGCCATGACCCCGGCCTCACTGCCGCCGTTTCCCGCGGAGGCGCCGCGCAACCGGCTGGGGCTGGCGCAATGGCTGACCGATCCCGGGCATCCGCTCACCGCGCGCGTGACGGTGAACCGGATTTGGCAAAGTTGGTTCGGCCGCGGTCTGGTCAAAACCAGCGAGGACTTTGGCAGCCAGGGCGAAAAGCCGCTGTATCCGGAACTGCTCGACTACCTGGCGCTGCGCCTCATCCACAGCGGCTGGGACGTGAAGGCGCTGCTGCGCGAGATCGCCGCCAGCCAGGTGTACCGCCAGCGCAGCCTCGCCGCCGCGGCGGTCATGGCCGATGATCCGGAGAACCAGTGGCTCGCCCGCGGCCCGGCCTTCCGCCTGCCCGCCGAGATGATTCGCGACAACGCCCTCGCCGCCGCCGGCCTGCTGGAGGCGAGTCTGGGCGGTCCGCCGGTCAATCCCTACGAGCTGGCCGAGGCCTTCAAGCCCTTCGAGATCGCCAAGTCCGGCGCCAGCCTGTACCGCCGCAGCCTGTACACCACCTGGCGGCGCACCAGTCCGCCGCCGGCCATGATCGCCTTCGACACCCCGCGCCGCGCGGTCTGCGCGGCCAAACGCGAACGCACCGACAGTCCGCTGCAGGCGCTCATTCTGCTCAACGGCGTGCAGTTCGTCGAGGCCGCGCGCGTGCTCGGCGCCCGTCTGCACCGCGACCATGGCGGTGAGGTCGAGGCGATGATCCGAGCCGGTTTCCTGCGCTGCCTGAGCCGGCTGCCGGACGCGCGTGAGCTGGAGATCTGCCGCCGGCTGTACACCGAGCAACTTGCCCACTACCGGGCTCACCCGCAGGAGGCGGAGGCCTTTTTGACCAATGGGGCGGCGCCGCCTGAACAGGGGCTGCCCGCCGCCGAGGCCGCCGCCGCCGGCCAGCTCGCCCTCGCCCTGCTCAACCATGACGCCTGCGTCGTCAAACGCTGACCCCTCCTGCCATGACTGCCGATGCTGAACCGATGAACTTCCTCAACCGCCGCCAGTGGCTGAACCGCTTCGGCCAAGGGCTGGGCGGGGTCGCCCTGGCCGAACTGCTGGCGGCCGGGCAGGCCGGCGCGGCCGGTCTTCCCGCCGGCACGCACCTGGTGCCCAAGGCGAAGCGCATCATCTACCTGTTCATGTCGGGCGGACCGTCCCACCTCGACCTCTTCGATTACAAACCCCTGCTCAACCAGCGCCACGGCGAGCAGTTGCCCGACAGCGTGCGCGGCAGCCAGCGCCTGACCGGCATGTCCGGCAACCAGTCGTCGATCCCCATGGTCGGCTCGCCCTTCAAGTTCGCCCAGCACGGCCGCGCCGGCGCCTGGTTCAGCGAGCTGCTGCCGCACACCGCCTCCATCGCCGATGAACTCTGCGTGGTGCGTTCGATGTTCACCGAGAGCATCAATCATGGTCCGGGCGTGACCTTCTTCCAGACCGGCTCGCAGATCGCCGGCCGGCCAAGCATGGGCGCCTGGCTCAGCTACGGGCTCGGTTCGGAGAACGCCAACCTGCCCGCCTTCACGGTGCTCATCACCCAGGGCAAGGGCGGCCAGCCGCTCGGTGCCCACCTCTGGGGCAGCGGCTTTCTGCCAACCCGCCACCAGGGGGTGCTGTTCCGCGCCGCCAAGGATCCGGTGCTCTACCTCGGCAATCCGGCGGGTGTCGATCCCGCCAGCCGACGCCTGCTGCTCGATCGCCTGCGTGAGCTGCATGAGCACCAGTTCGCCGGCACGCCCGACGTGGAAATCCAGAATCGCATGGACCACTACGAGATGGCCTGGCGCATGCAGAGCAGCATCCCCGACGCCACCGGCATCGACGACGAACCCCAGCATGTGCTCGATTTGTATGGGCCCGATGTGAAGACACCGGGCACCTTCGCCGCCAACTGCCTGCAGGCGCGCCGCCTGGCCGAGCGCGGCGTCCGCTTCATCCAGTTGTATCACCAGGACTGGGATCATCACGGCGGCCTGCCGGGCGCCCTGCCGCGGTTGTGCAAGGAGACCGATCAGCCTGCCGCCGCCCTGGTGAAGGACTTGAAACAGCGCGGCCTGCTCGACGACACCCTCGTCGTCTGGGGCGGCGAGTTTGGGCGCACGAACTACTGCCAGGGCAAGATCCAGGCGAACTTTGGCCGCGATCATCACCCGCGCTGCTTCACCGCCTGGATGGCCGGCGGCGGCATCAAGGCCGGCGCGGTCCATGGCGAAACCGACGAGTTCGGCTACAACGTCGTCCGCGACGGTGTGCACATCCACGACTTCCACGCCACCCTGCTGCACCTGCTCGGCATCGATCACGAGCGCCTGACCTACAAGTTCCAGGGCCGGCGCTACCGCCTGACCGACATTCACGGCCACGTCGTGCCGGGACTGCTGGCCTGACCGAAGGCTGCCCGCACGGATCGCTGCTGAAAGCGGTGTCTGCCTGTGCCTATACGCGGCTCAAGCGGTGCCCGCAGCCGAGGCGTGAGGGGCGGGTGGGGTGCAAAAGAAAAGGCGGGCTTGCGCCCGCCTTTCCGTGAGGTGTTCTGCTGTCGGAGGCTCAGATGTCCTCGCCCACCGCGTAGCGGGTGAAGCGGCGGACGACGAGGTTTTCGCCGAGCTCGGCGACCTTGCCCTTGATCAGATCGCCGATGGTGATGTCGGGATTCTTGATGAAGGCCTGCTCGAGCAGGCAGTGGTCGGCGTAGAACTTGTCCATCTTGCCGTCGACGATCTTCTGAACGATGTTGTCGGGCTTGCCCTTGACCTGTTCAGCGGCGATTTCGCGTTCCTTGGTCACCAGATCGGCCGGGACTTCGTCGCGGCTGAGGTGACGCGGGTTGGCGGCGGCGATGTGCAGGGAGATGTCCTTGACGAGCGCCTGGAAGTTTTCGTTGCGGGCGACGAAGTCGGTCTCGCAGTTCACTTCGATGAGCACGCCGATGCGGCCGGCCATGTGGATGTAGGAGGCGATGATGCCTTCCTTCGTCTGGCGGTCGGCCTTCTTCTCGGCCTTGATGGTGCCCTTCTTGCGCAGGATGGTTTCAGCCTTCTCCAGGTCGCCGTCGGCTTCCTTGAGGGCGGCTTTGCATTCCATCATGCCCGCGTTGGTTTTCTCACGCAGGGTCTGGACGAGTTTGGCGGTGATTTCTGCCATGGTATGAGTCGGGTCGGGGATGGGGGTTACTTCTTGGCGTCGGCCATGGCCGTGATCACCGGGTCGATCAGCTTCTGCAGGATGATGCGGATCGAGCGGATGGCGTCGTCGTTGGCGGCGATCGGGTAGTCGATGATGTTCGGGTCGGCGTTGGTGTCGACCAGGGCAACGATCGGGATGCGCAGGCGGCGGGCCTCATGCACGGCGATGTGCTCGCGGGCCGAGTCCACGATGACGACGGCGTCCGGATACTTGTCCATGCCACGCACACCGCGCAGGTTGCGTTCGAGCTTGATGCGCTCGCGGTTGAGGCTGGCGAGCTCCTTCTTGGACATCATCTTGAACTCCGGCTTCTTCTCGATCTCCTCGAGGTAGTTCAGGCGGGCGACGCTCTTGCGGATGGTCTCCAGGTTGGTGAGCGTGCCGCCGAGCCAGCGGTGGTTGACGTAGAACTGGCCGCAGGCTTCAGCCGCCTCGCGGATGGCCTCCTGGGCCTGGCGCTTGCAGCCGACGAAAAGGATGCGCTTGTTCTTGCGGGCGAGGTCGGCGAGGAACTCGGCGGCCTGGGCGACCTGGGTGACGGTCTCCTCAATGTTGAGGATGTGGATCTGGTTGCGGGACTCCAGGATGAAGGGCTTCATCTTGGGGTTCCAGCGACGGGTTTGGTGGCCGAAATGGACTCCGGCTTCGACGAGTTCAGCGAGGGCTTGGGACATGTGGGTGGGGGTGCCTGCTCCTGCACGTCCGGGG
>JAEYYS010000153.1 GCA_023428335.1 Verrucomicrobiota bacterium
ACCTTGGCCTGCCGGTCGTGGTCTCCGGCTCCGCCGGTGGTCGCCGCGACCCCACGCGCCTGCGCACCGCCGATCTCGGCGAAGCCGGCGCCGATCCCCTGCTCCAGCAGCTGCGGCGCACCCTGCGCACGGAACACGGTTTTCCGAAGAGCCCCGATGGCCGGCCCATGCACTGGGGCGTGCCCTGCGTGTTCTCCACGGAAAAGGCGGTCTATCCGCAGGCCGACGGCTCGTGCTCGACCGAGCGTGCCGGCGATGCCGGTCTGCGCCTCGACTGCGCCGCCGGCTTTGGCGCCGCCACCCATGTCACCGGCGCCTTCGGCTTCGCCCTCGCCGCGCAGGTCATGCAAAGCGTGATGGCAGCCCCCCGCTCGTTCTGACCTCCAAGCGAAGGCACGAAGAACCGCCTCGGAGCCCATCCCATGGCTTCCTCCTTCACAATCCCGGCGGATGCCGGGCAACGTAACCAGAGATCGGCCGGCTCTTGGTCGACCAGCGCGGGCCCTTGCCCTCGCCGTTGTAGCCGGTGTCGAAGCGCATGCCGGCGACAATCAAAAAGCAGTGGTGGCCCTTGCGGGTGTAGAGGGTGATGTGGCGACCCTCGCCCTTGCTGCCGAAGTGGCGCAGGCTGGTCGAGGTGCCGGGCCGGCCAAGCGCTCCCGCGGCCGCGAGAACATAGGAGGCCGCGCCCGAACAGTCGTAGCCGTTGTCGACAAAGCTGCGATGGCCGCCGCCATACTTGTAGGGCAGACCGGCGATGCGGTTGCCGGCACTAATCGCCCGCATCACCTCCGGCGGCAGGCCCGCCGGCGGCACGGCCTTGCCATGGACCAGCACCGCGGTTTTGCCGGGCTGGTACACGTAGTTCCACATCTTCGGGCGACTCGCACAGGCGCCGAGCAACAGCACGGCCAGCAGCGTGAGACTTGCCCGGATGACAATCATTAAGTTAAATTAACAAAATACCAGGTGCATGGCAAGCCGCCATTGAGCCGACGCGCTGTCGGGTTATGCTGGTGGGTGCGCATTGCGGAACTGTTTTATTCCCTGCAGGGCGAGGGCTGCCTGATCGGCATGCCCTCGGTCTTTGTGCGCACCTCCGGCTGCAACCTGCGCTGCTCCTGGTGCGACACGCCCTATGCCTCGTGGAACCCGGAAGGCACGGAGATGCGGCCGGAGGACATCCTCGCCGCCGTGAGCCAACACCCGGCCCGTCATGTCGTCGTCACCGGCGGCGAACCCATGCTGGCCAAGGACATTCACGGGCTGCTGACCCTGCTGAGCGAGGAAGGCCTGCACGTGACCCTGGAAACCGCCGGCACGGTGGCACCCGAGGGCGCGCCGGTCGATCTGGTTTCGCTCAGCCCCAAGCTGGCCAACTCCACCCCCGATGCCGAACGCGCCGGCGCGGCCTGGGTCGAACGCCACGAGCGCACGCGCCTGCAGCCGGCCGTGCTGCGCGAGTGGCTCGAACAGGCCGAGGACTACCAGCTCAAGTTTGTCATCGCCAACGCCACCGACCTTGTGGAGATGCAGTCGGTGGTCACCTCGATCGGCGTGCCGGTGCCGCCGGAAAAAATCCTGCTCATGCCCGAGGGCACGAGCGTCGAGACCATGCGCCAACGCTACGACCTGCTGATCGAGGCCTGCAAGACGCATGGCTGGCGCTTCAGTCCGCGCCTGCACCTGGAGCTGTTCGGCAACCGCCGCGGCACCTGAGCAGGCCACCGGCAAGACCGGTGCAGAGCACGCCCACCAGCAGCCAGGCAAGAGGAAATCCCGCCGCGCGCGGCACGGCAATCGCCGGGCCGCTCTCGCCCTCGATGAGCAGTCGCCACTGCGCCGGCTCGTCCGTGGCGGGTCGCCAGAGCAGGACGTCGTGCAGGTTGCCGCGCGGCACGGCGAAGACCACCTGCTCCGCCGGCGTGCGCCACTCCCAGACCGCGGTCAGCAGGCGGTGCGGTTCCTCGGTCGCGGGGGGCGACTGAAACGCCGGCGCTTCGGGATCCCAGCGGTCGCGTGTTTCGACCCGCACCGGCGCCAGTTCCGCCAGCGGCCGCAGACCCGTCTCAGTGCGCACCTGCAGGCTGCCACGCACCGCCGCGAAGGCGGCGGCTTCATCCGCCAGCAGCGGATTGCCGACCGGGTCGGCGGTGATCTCGAGTCGCACCCGGCCGTCGACGGCCTCAACCCGGGCCAGCAAAAACTCGCAGCCGTGCCCCAACGCAGGCAGGGGGCCCAGAACGGCGCCCCCTGCAAGAATCGTGAACTGGAGAAGGCGACGGATCATCCCTTGCGGTTCCAGCGCAGCACACGGCCGAACACATTCCACTCGGTCTCCAGGATGTTGCCCTGGTTGTCGAAGGTGATGCCGTGCGGCGAGGTGACGGTGCCCTGGCGCCAGTCCTTGGGTTCGACCTTCGGCGTGTTGGTCTGGCCGGGCGTGTCGTTGGCGCCGAGTTCGGCGACCAGCTTGCCGGCCTTGTCCCAGACGCTGACGCGGCCGGCAATCTCGGCCACGCACATGAGGTCGCCATGGAAGGAGGCGCTGCTCGGACGGCGCAGGCCCTCACTGGCGATGACCTGGATCAGGTTGCCGTCGAGGTCGAGGTGCAGCAGGCGGTTGTTGCCGCGGTCACAGGCGAGCACGCGCGCCGGCTCGAAGCGACGATCGATGAAGATCTTGTGGGTGTTCGCCAGCTTGAGCGGCTCGACCGGACCACCGAAGACCTTCTTGAACTGGCCGGCGCGGTCGAAGACGAAGATCCAGCTCTGGCCGTAGCCGTCGACCACGTAGATGTCGCCGTTGGGCGCGACGTCGCAGTTCGTCAGCGCCAGTCCCTTCGGACCGGCCTTGCCTTCCGGAAAGGCGCGGGTCGGAATTTCCAGCACGACCGTGCCGTCGAGCTTGGCCTTGATGACGCGCTTCTCGCCGAGCACGGCGGCGAAGATGAACTCCTCGCCCTGGTCCTCGCGGATGACGAAGCCGTGCAGGGTCGCCGGCAGCGGCAGGGCCTTGATGAACTTGCCGTCCGCTCCGTACACCTGCACGCCGCCGTCCTTGGCGTCGGGACCCTGGACGCTGACGTAGAAATTGCCGGCACGGTCACAGGCGATCTCACCGTGACCGTTGCCGATCGTCTCCCGGCCGGGCGGCGGCTGGATGAAGTTCGGCACGAATTCATAGGCGACCTCGCCGGCGGCGGAACCGAGGGCGAGCAGGCTGAGCAGGAGGGAGCGAATCATAGGCAGGCCTACCCAAACGAAGCGCGAGGCCGGCATCAATCACCCAGGCATGGAGAATCCGGGACAGCTCACTGCTCCAGCGGCAGCAGCTCGATCTTGCGGAACCATACCGGCTGGCCCTCGGCCTGCAGGGCGATGTGGCCGAAGCCGAGCTTCAGCCCCGCGCCGGCGGCGGTCAGGTCGGCGGCCGGGGCAATCGTGCAGGCGGGATCGAGCACGGGACGCTGGTAGCGCAGCACCTCGACCCCGTTGATGCGGTGAATGATCTCGTCGTGCCCGCGCACCTCCATCTCCGCACGCACCCACTCGCTCGCGGCAAAGGTCGGCGAACTCGACTGGGCGATGTGCTTGGTGAACAACTGACCCGCCCTCTCCACGTGCGTGCCCGGCGTGCACAGGTTGCCCGTGGGCCGCGGCCCCCTGCCTTCATCGGCGAGAAACTGCATCTCCAGACTCGCCGGAAAACCCTGGTCGAAGCGCATGCTCTGCGGCGGCTGCGCATGCAGCATGACACCGCTGTTGAGGTTCACGTACTTGGGCGCATCCGCCATGCGCGTGCCGGTGAAGCGATACTCCAGGCGCAGGCGGTAGTGCGAGTAGGCGAGGTTCGTGAAGAGGTGACCGAACTGCTGGTCAAAGGTCTCGTACCCGTCGTAACTGACCTTGAGGATGCCGTCCTCAACCCGGAAGGTGTTGGCATAATTTTCGCCGAGCGGTCGCTTGGCGATTTTCACCGTCCAGCCGGTCAGGTCTTTGCCATTGAAGAGTGAAATCCATTTTCCCTTCTCCTCGGCGGTCAAGGCAGCCGTGTGGACAAAGAGAGCGGCAAGGGTGGCGCAGGCGTAGCGGATCATGCCTGCCACTGTGTCGTGATGCCCACGGTTTCCAACCGGAAGATGCCAGCAGCGCCCGAATGCCACAGACGCCTTCCCTGCGCCTTGTCGCGCGAGGTTTGGCGCTTTCCCAGCCTCAATCGACAAAAAGCATCTCGTTGGAGGCGAGCAGGGCGTGGGCGTATTCGCTCCAAGCTTCGGGCTCGGCTTCACGGCCGCTGAGGAAACGGGCGGCGGCGGTGGTTTCGACGGAGAGGGGCGGTCGCTGGAACAGACGTTCATAGACGGCCTCGACGCGCTCGGGCAAGGCACCCGGCTGAGCCTGCAGCCAGGCGGCGAGTCGGTCGGCCTGCTGCTGAAAGAAGGGCGAGTTGAGGGCGAACAGCCCCTGCAGCGGCGTCAGGGTCTCGGTGCGCCAGGGGCTGTGCGCGCCGGGATCAGGCACGTCGTGCAGGCGCATCATGGGATCCATGTCCTGGCGGTTGGAGGCGCCATAGAGGGAGCGACGCGTGTTCGCCGGATCGCTGATCGCCAGGGCCGGTCCACCGAGGCGGCGGTCGAGGGCACCGGCACCGGCGAGCAGGGCGTCGCGCCAGCTTTCCCAATCGAGCCGGCGGCGCGGCATGCGCGCGTAAAATTGATTGGCCGGATCGCTCGCCTCCGCAGCGGGCGCACGTGAGCTCTGCCGCCAGGCGGCGGAGGCGAGGATCTCGCGGTGCAGCCACTTGAGCGACCAGCCGTTGTCGATGAAGCGCGCGGCGAGGTCATCGAGCAGCTCGGGATGGCTGGGCGCCTCGCCGAGGTTGCCGAACTCGCTCGGCGTTTCGACGAGGCCGCGGCCGAAGTGATGCTTCCAGATGCGGTTGACAATGACGCGCGCGGTCAGCGGCGCCGCCTCGCCGACGATGGCCTGGGCCAGTTCGTAGCGACCGCTGCCCTGCGTGAAGGCGCGCGGCTGGCCATCGGCAAGCGGGAAGGCCGAGAGAAACCGGCGCGGCACGATCTCCCCCTCGTCGTTCGGATTGCCGCGCTTTTGCAGCGCCAGATCGCGGGCCATGCCCATGCGGTAGTCGAGTTTGGTGCCCTTTTTGTTGTCAGCCTCGACGACAAACAGCGCCGCCTCCTCGACCGCGTTGGCCATGGGCATGTCGTAGTGCGGAGTCGCTTTTTTGACGAGGGCGATCTTCTCCTCCAACTCGGTGCTGCGCGCGGCGGGTGCCTTGGCCTTCTTCAGCGCGGCGACCTGCTTTTCCAGTTCGGCGACCACCTCGCGCGCCTTCTTCACCGGCACCCAGAAGGTCTCATCCATCATCGGGCGCTCGCTCTGCTTGACGCTCGCAAACACGCCGGCGAGTGCGTAGTAGTCGGCGGCGGTGACCGGGTCGGACTTGTGATCGTGGCAGCGCGCACAGGCGACCGTCAGGCCGAGGAAGGTGCGGGTGACCGCATCGACGTGCTCCTCCCACTCGTCGGCGACGGTGGTCTTGATGATGTCGGGCGGCAGTTGCAGCTCCTTGAAGTAGGTCGGGCTGAGGCCGAGGAAGCCGAGTGCCGGCAGATCCTGCGGACCACTGCCGGGCAGGGAGTCGGTGGCGAGCTGGCGCAGCACGAAGCGGTCATAGGGCAGGTCCTCGTTGAAGGCCTGCACCACCCAGTCGCGGTAGAGATGGGCGTTGCGGGTCGAGGTGAGCCAGGTCGGCAGTTGGTCCGTGTAGCGGGCGAGGTCGAGCCAGTGACGGGCCCAGCGTTCCCCGTAGTGCGGGTTCTGCAGCAGGCGGTCGATCCGCACCTCGTGTGGCAGCGCCGTCAGGGCCGGATCGGGCGGCAGGCCGGTGAGGTCGAAGGCGAGGCGGCGCGCCAGCGTGCGCGCATCGGCCTCGGGGGCTGGCTGCAGCCCCTCGGCCTCCATGCGGGCCAACAGGAAGCGATCGATGCGCGTGCGCGGCCAGGCCGTGTTCCGCACCGGCGGCGGCTCGGCGCGACGCAGCGGCGCGAAGGACCAGGGCCGCGCCGGTGGCGCTTCCGGCTTGGCCGCAGGCAGGCCCTCGCCGGCCAGCAGGCAGGCGGTGAGCAGGAGCAAACGGAAACGCATGGCGGAGACAGTACAGCGTCGGCGGCCCGACGCTTTCAGGCAGGTGTCGGGTCAAGGAAAACAGGAGGCAAGTCCCAACCCCGCAAGACGCAGTGGACAAGGGCGCGGAATGCCGGATAAGGGACGCCATGAGTCCTGCCGAACAGTTCCTCGATCATTCCGCCGCCCTGCTTGACCGCGTGCGCGCCCAGCTGCCGGAGATCCGCCAGGCGGCCGACCGGTTTGCCCAAACCATCCTCGCCGGTCAGATGGTGCACGTCTTCGGCTCCGGCCACAGCCGCATCCTGGTCGAGGAGATGTGGCCGCGCTACGGCTCCTTCCCCGGCTTCAACCCGATCGTCGAACTGAGCCTGACCTTTCACAACCTCGTGGTCGGCGCCAACGGCCAGCGCCAGGCGATGTTTTTGGAGAATGTCAGCGGCCTGGCCGCACGCATCCTGCGCAACTTCGACCTCAAGCCCGGCGACAGCGCGCTCGTCGTTTCCTCGAGCGGCTGCAACGTCGTGCCGGTGGAGATGGCCGAGGAATTCCAGCGCCGTGGTGTGGGGGTGGTGGCCCTGGTGTCCAGCGCCCACGCTGAGGCCAGCACCTCGCGCCATCCGGCCGGCAAAAAGCTCCAGGACTTTGCCGACCTCGTGCTCGACACCGGCGCGCCGG
>JAEYYS010000105.1 GCA_023428335.1 Verrucomicrobiota bacterium
ACGTGCTGCTGGTCGGCGTCATCCTGCTCAGCCACGGCCTCACCGAACTCGCCCACGGCAGCGGCATGCTCGCCGCCTTCACCGCGGGCTTTGTCATGGGCAACAGCCACTTCATCTACAAGCAGGGCGCGCGCAATTTCTCGGCGGCCCTCTCCACCATCGCCAACATCGGCGCCTTCGTCTTCATGGGGCTGCTGGTCTTCCCGCACCGCTGGGCCGGCTTGTGGACCGATGGCCTGGTGCTTTTCGCGGTGCTCACCCTGGGTGCCCGCCCCGCCGCCGTCTGGCTCGGCACCCTCGGCATGGGCATCAGCACGCGCGAAAAACTCTTCATCAGCTGGGCCGGCCTGCGCGGTGCCGTGCCCATCGCCCTCGCCACCCTGCCCCTCGCCGAGGGCCTGCCCGCCGGCGAGGACGTCTTCAACCTGGTCTTCTTCGCCGTGCTGCTGTCGGTCGCCCTGCAGGGCGGTACGCTCGGTCCCATGGCCCGCCTGCTCGGCCTGAGCACACCCTCACGGCCGATGCCGCGCTACGCGCTGGAACTCGTCACCATGGCCAAGAGCGACCTCGATCTGGTGGTGGTCGACATGCCGGATCCGCAGGGCTGCCTGGGGCCGCGCATCCGCGACCTGCGCCTGCCACCCGGCGCCGTCATCACCCTCATCATCCGCGACGGCGAGGTGCTCATTCCCAAGGGCAACACCCGCCTGCTCGGCTGGGATCAGGTCACCGTGCTGGCGCGCGCCGAAGATGAGGACCGGGTGCGGGCCGCTCTGCTCGATCCCTTCACCACCCCCTTCGTCGAAACCGGCGCCGCCATCTGACAACGGCCGGCCGGGGAACCCAAGCCGACTGCATCAAAACACGGTTCGGCGCCGCCAGGAGCGACGCCGGTTGCGGGGGCATGACCCCTGTCACTCAGGATTCTTCCGCGGCCGGCGGCGGGCGCAGCAGCGACCAGCCAATGCCGGCGCCGAGGATCAGCACGACGATGGTCAGGCTGACCGAGTTTGGCAGGTGGTAGTGGAAGGCGGCGCCGATCAGCTTGGCGGAGACGAAGACGAGCAGGATCATGACCGCCTTGTCGAGGGCCCAGAAGCGGTTTTGCGCCGCCACCAGCAGGAAGTACAGGCTGCGCAGACCGGCCGCCGCCCACAGGCTGGAGGTGATCATCAGGTAGGGATCGCGCACGACGGCGATGATGACCGGCATGGAATCGAAGGCGAAAATCATGTCGCAGACCTCGATGCAGACCAGGCAGAGGAAGAGCGGTGTCGCGCCCTTGTCGAAGAAGCGGTGCGATTCGATCGACGGATTCACGCGCGCGAAGCGCTTGACCAGGCTCACCGACCAGTGCTTCGAGTAATCGATCTCCTCATCGTCGTCGCCGGCAGTCCACATCTTCCACACCGTCCACAGCACGACGGCGGCGAAGGCGATCAGCACGTAGGGGCTGAGATTGACGATGATGGCGCCGGCACCGAGGAAGACAAAGCGCAGGCCGATGGCACCGAGGATGCCCCAGTACAGGATGCGGTGCTGCAGCGGCTGGTTGGCCTCCAGGGTCAGGCCGAAGGATTTGAAGATGAGGTAGAAGGCAAACAGGTTGTCGACCGCCAGCGCCTTTTCGAGCACGTAACCGGTCAGGTACAGGCTGGCCTGCTCCCAGTCGCGCTCCATGCCGATGTACACCCCAAACAGCAGGGCGCAGACCACCCAGATCGCCGACCACATCGCGGCATCGCCGATGGTGATGGGCTTGTCCTTCTTGTGCGAACGCAGGTCGATCCAGACCGCCAGCACAAAGGGCACCAGAAAGATGAGCACCTGATTGAGGGTGATGCCGGCAAAGGCGGCGAGCGGGTTCGCGAGGGGGTCGGGGGGTGTCATGATGGACCGGAGGCGGTCGGTGGGTTGGGCGCGCTAGATTGGCGGAGGCGCGCGGGCTTGCAACCGGGCTTTTGGGTTTCGCTTGGCGGACGGTGCCGCGGACGGGATTTCGACTCGGCGCGCACGAATCCTGCTTTGCAAGACCCGACTTTCCGTTACTGCTGCCCTGCCCATGTTTGCCATCCCCCGTTCCAGCGGCCTGCTCCTGCATCCCACCTCCCTGCCCGGCCGCTATGGCATTGGCGAAATCGGTCCGGAGGCGCATGCCTGGCTGGAGGAACTGGCGCGCATGGGCCAAAAACTCTGGCAGATGCTGCCACTGGGACCGACCGGCTACGGGGCCTCGCCCTACCAAAGCCTGTCGTCCTTCGCCGGCAACCCGCTGCTGATCTCCTTCGAGTCGCTGGCAATGGATGGCGTGCTCACCGTCGAGGAACTGGCGCGCGCGCCGCACTTCCCCGATGGCCGCGTCGAATTCACCCGCGTCGAGGCCTACCGCGAGGAGATGCTGCGCCTCGCTGCCGGTCGCTTCCTCAGCCAGTGCGAGCGCAGCGCGCTGGTCGCCCGCGCCTTCGAAGCCTTCGCTGAGCGCGAGGCCGACTGGCTGGAAGACTTCGCCCTGTTCATGGCGCTCAAACGCCTGCACGGGGGTCGCCCCTGGCAGGAATGGCCGGAAGAACTGCGCCGGCGCGACCCCGAGTCCCTTGCTGCTGCCCGCCAGGGACTCAAGCGCGAGACCGACGAGATCAAGGCGCTGCAATTCTTCTTTGACCGGCTGTGGAAGAAACTGCACGCCCATGCCCGCGAACTCGGCATCGCCCTGATTGGCGACATCCCCATCTTCACCGCCCACGACAGCGCCGATGTCTGGGCG
>JAEYYS010000155.1 GCA_023428335.1 Verrucomicrobiota bacterium
GGACTACCGGCCGCGCGAGGCGGTGTTCGCCGCGCGCGACCGCTGCGATGAAACGGTCGAACGGCTTCGCAGCGTGCGCACCGACCGCTTCCTGTACATCCGCAACTTTTACCCGAAGCGCCCGCACCTGCAGCCGAACGCCTACAAGGACAAAAAGGCCATCGTCGGCGCCCTGCGCGCGGCGCATGAGGCCGGCACCCTGCCGTCGGTGAGCGAGGAACTGCTGTTCCGGCCCGAGCGCCCGGCCGAGGAACTCTACGAGTACGTCAACGACCGCTGGCAGGTCACCGACCTGGCCGCGAACCCGGACTACCGCGCCGTGCTGGAGTCGCACCGCGCCCGGCTCGACGCCTGGCTACGCGACAGTCGCGATCCCGGCCCCGAGCCGGAGGCGATGTTTGACAGCGACATGGCCGAGTACCTCAAGCGGCAGAACCCCGAGGTCGAGCGCAACATTGCCCTGATGAAGCAGTGGGCGCGTGAGGGCAAGTGACGCGGAAAAGCGCCGTTGAATTCGGCCCCCGCCGCGCCATGCTGGGGGTTCCCCCATGCTCACCAAGCGCATCATCCCCTGCCTCGACGTCAAGGAAGGCCGCGTCGTCAAAGGCACCCAGTTC
The DNA here is from genome assembly GCA_023428335.1 of Verrucomicrobiota bacterium. Lineage (GTDB taxonomy): Bacteria > Verrucomicrobiota > Verrucomicrobiia > Verrucomicrobiales > Verrucomicrobiaceae > Prosthecobacter. The sequence goes on from JAEYYS010000155.1 coordinate 618, forward strand.
CTCGAGCTGCGCGACGCCGGCGACCCGGTCGAATGCGCCAAGGTCTACAACGCCCAGGGCGCCGATGAACTCGTCTTTCTCGACATCACCGCCAGCCATGAGGAGCGCAAGACCATGGTCGACGTGGTGGCGCGCACGGCGGAGTCCTGCTTCATGCCGCTGACGGTCGGCGGTGGCATCCGCACGGTGGCCGACATGCGCGAGATGCTGCTGGCCGGCGCCGACAAGGTCGGCATCAACACCGCCGCGGTGAAGACCCCCGAGGTCATTGACGCCGCCGCCGAGGCCTTCGGCTGCCAGTGCCTGGTGGTCGCCATCGACGCCAAGCGCAACGACCGCGGTTCCTGGACGGTGTTCACCCACGGCGGGCGCAACCCGACCGAATTGGATGCGGTTGAATGGGCCGCCGAAGTCTGCCGGCGCGGCGCCGGCGAGATCCTGCTCACCAGCATGGATGCCGATGGCACCAAGGCCGGTTACGACCTCGCCCTGACGCGCGCGGTGAGCGAGGCGGTCAGCATCCCGGTCATCGCCAGCGGCGGTGCCGGCAACCTGCAGCACATGGCCGACGTGCTCAGCGACCAGGGCAAGGCCGATGCCGTGCTCGCCGCCAGCGTCTTCCATTTCGGCGAATACACCGTGCGCGACGTGAAGGAATTCCTCGCCAGTCACGGCGTGCCGGTGCGGCTCTGAGCCTCAGCGGCCGCCGGTCGCCGGCAGTTCGAGCGGCGTGTCGCGGTCGGGATAGCGGGCTTCACAGGTGAGCTGGATGCCGCCGCGCGGCACAAAGCGGCCGCGAACGACTGCCTGCTTGGGCGCGCAGGCCTTGACCAAATCGTCGAGGATGCGGTTGACGATGGCCTCGTTGAAGGCGGCGTGGTTGCGGTAGCTGGCCAGGTAAAACTTCAGCGACTTCGTCTCCACGCAGCGGTCGTCGGGGATGTACAGGATCTCGATGTGGGCGGCGTCGGGCTGGCCGGTGACCGGGCAGAGCGAGGCAAAATCCGGCGCGCTCAGGTGGATCGTGTAGTTGCGGCCGGGCGTGCGGTTGGGAAAGGTCTCCAGCGCGGCCTCATCGGGCGAGGCTGGCAGGCGGTGCTCGGAGCGGCCAAGCAGGGACAGGTCGGTTTCGGACATGCCCCACATGTGCCGGAAGAGGCCGCGGCGTGCAACCCGCTTGTCGGCCTCACCAGTGGAAGAAAAAGGGCCCGGGCACGATCTTGACACCGCCCTGGCCGAGCGGGTTGCCCTTGGTTTCCTCAATGCTGTCGACGACGTTGTCCTTGAGGGTGACAGCCAGGTTGCCGGTCTCGACCTTCAGGTAGACGACGCTCTGCACGGGCCGGCCGAAGGGATCGAGACCGGTGGTGTACTGGGGCACGCGCTCGTAAACGACGTACTCGAACTTCTCCTCCCGGCCGGCATTGGTGATCTTCGTCGATTTGCGCTTCGGCTTGCCGAGGCTGGCCGTGACCTCCTCGGCGGTCATGCCCAGCGCCACCTGCTTGGCGGCGATCATTTCCTCGACCTGACGCTGGCGGTCGTGCAGCTTGCGCACGTTGGCGAGCAGGTCGGGATCGGGCAGTTGCAGGTCGGCCAGCCGCACCCAGCCGGCGACGTCGCCGTGGCGCGCCCGGCCGCGCACGCGGCAGGCCTGATCGGCCAGGCCGACCAGTTTGACCTGGGTGCCCGGCGCCATGGAACCGAGGGCGTGTTCGAGGGTGGAGCGCGAGTACACCGGCGCCTCGCGCAGGATCTTCAGCAGCACCGGCTTGGGCAGCAGGTCCTCGACGTCGAGGGTGCCAGGCTCGGGGGGGATCGAGGACTTGCGCGGGGCCGAGAGCTGGCCCCAGGCGGGCGCCAGGGCAAACGTGCAGGCGGCCAGCAGGGGGAGCAGGAACGTCTTCATGGCGGTGGAGGCATCTTACCGGGTTCCGACGGCGGAGGGAAAGCTTTTGTTCGACTCCCCGCCGCTTCCGCGTATGCCTTTTCCATGCCTAACGGACCCCTTTCCAGCAAGCTCTTCGATCTCGCCAAGCAGTACATCCCCGGCGGGGTGAACTCGCCCGTGCGCGCCTTCCGCAACGTCGGCGGCGATCCCTTCTTCGTGCGCCGCGCCAAGGGCTGCCGGATCTGGGACGTCGACGGCCGCGAGCTGATCGACTTCGTCGGCACCTGGGGCCCGGCCATCCTCGGTCATGCGCCGGTGCCGGTCATCGAGGCCATCCACACGGCCGCCAAGGAGGGGGTCAGCTTCGGCATCCCCAACCCCTACGAGGTCGAGATGGCGCGCACGATCTGCGAGTGGGTGCCGAGCATCGAGAAGGTGCGCATGGTCAGCAGCGGCACGGAGGCGACCATGTCCGCCATCCGCCTGGCGCGCGGCTTCACGGGGCGCCAGCGACTGGTCAAGTTCGACGGCTGTTACCACGGCCACAGCGACAGCCTGCTGGTCGCTGCCGGCAGCGGCGCGCTCACCCATGGCAACCCTGACAGCGCCGGCGTGCCGCCCGCCTTCGCCGAACTGACCAGCGTCCTGCCCTTCAACGACGAGGCCGCGCTGGAGGAACTGTTTGCCGCGCGCGGCCATGAGATCGCCGCCCTCATCGTCGAACCCTACCCGGCCAATGCCGGCCTGATCCTGCCCAAACCCGGCTTCCTGCAGAAGCTGCGCGAAGTCACCGCGAAACACGGCACCGTGCTCATTTTCGACGAGGTGATGACCGGCTTCCGTCTCGCCAAGGGCGGTGTTCAGGAGCTTGAGGGCATCAAGCCCGACCTCACCTGCCTCGGCAAGGTCATCGGCGGCGGCCTGCCGGTCGGTGCCTTCGGCGGCCGCGCCGACATCATGGATCACCTCGCCCCGCTCGGCCCGGTCTACCAGGCCGGCACTCTCAGCGGCAACCCGGTCGCCCTTGCCGCCGGTCTCGCCCAGCTGCGCGAGCTGGAGAAGCAGAACGGCTACGTCCACCTCGAGGCCATCGGCCAGGTCATGGAGGACGCCGTGCTCGGCGTGCTGCGCCAGAAGGGACTGGGCTACCGCTGGTACCGCCGCGGCAGCATGTTCTGCCTGTTCTTCACCGAGACCGAGGTGCACAACCTGCAGGACGCCAAGACCGCCGACCTCGCCGCCTTCCGCAAGTTCTTCCACCACTGCCTCGACCACGGCGTGTACTTCGCGCCCAGCCAGTTCGAGGCCGGTTTCATCAGCCTCGCCCACCCCCAGGCCGAGATGGACCGCACCGCCGAAGTCGCCGCCGCGGCCCTGGCGTCGCTCTGATGTTTTCTCCACCGCCATGTCCGCCCCCCGTTTCGCCGTCGCCCAGCTCGATGCAATCCCGCCGACGCCCTGTCCCTGCGGCCAGGCCCGGCGCGCCTTCAAGGAGGATTGGAACACCCTCGCCACCGTCCATCTGACCGACATCCATGCCGACAGCCGGGCGCACTACCACAAGACGATGACCGAGATCTACATCGTCCTGGAGGGCGAGGGGCATCTCGAGGCCGACGGCCAGATCATTCCGCTCAAGCCGATGACGACGGTGATGATCCGTCCGGGCTGCGTGCATCGTGCGGTCGGCAAGCTGCGCATTCTCAACATCCCCATGCCGCCCTTTGATCCGGCGGACGAGTTTGAGGTGTGAGGGGTGGAAGATCGGAGATCGGAGATGGCAGATGGGGCGAAGCCCTGAGCCTGGGGATTGACACCCTAGCGCGCTTCCGTTTCTGCCAGCAGCCACTGCCGGTAGGCGGGGCTGACCTGGTCGGGGCGCAGGGCGAGGATCTCCGGCACCTCGTAGGGGTGCAGTTCTCCAAGGCGTGCCGCTAGGCGGTCGTACCCCTCGGCGCGGGTCTTGATCAGCACCAGCACCTCGGCGGCGGTTTCAATCCTGCCCTGCCAGCGGTAGATGGATTCGGCGCCGGGCAGCAGGCTGACGCAGGCGGCGAGCCGTTCCTCGACCAGGACGCGGGCGGCCTGCCGGGCCTGGTCGGCATCGGGGAAGCTGGTGAGGACGACGAGCAGGTCGGTCATGCCGGCAGCCTAACGGCGCTTTTCGCGGATGCAAAGCCGCGCGTCCATGCCATGATCGGGGCGTTCCGACACCGCCATGAGATCGGCCTTCCTCGACAAACTGCTCAAGCGCATGGACCGCCTGGAACCCGGCGAGGTCCAGGGCGTGCTGCTCGAACTGATGAAGGAGAAGGGCTTTTTGGAAAAGACCTTCCAGGCCCTGCAGGAGGGTGTCATCCTGCTCGATCCCGAGGCGCGGGTCACCTACGTCAACCAGGCGGCCTGCCGCTTCTTCGGTCTTGAGGCCGCCCAAGTGCTCGGCCAAAAGCTCACCCAGGGCATGCGCGGGCTCGACTGGGGCGAGTTGCTCCAACCCGGCGCCGTGGTCAGTCGCGACCTGGAGATTTTTTATCCGGAGAATCGCTACCTCAACTTCTACATCACCAGCATCGACGACGAACAGCCGATGGGCTTTGTGATGCTCATCCGCGACATCACCGAGACGCGCAAGCGCACCGAGGAACAGATCGAGAGCGAGCGTCTGAATGCCTTCACCCTGCTTGCCGCCGGCGTCGCCCACGAGCTTGGCAACCCGCTCAACTCGCTGACCATCCACCTGCAACTGCTCGAGCGCCGGCTGAAAAAGATGGGCAAGCCCGGGGAGGCGCTGCGCGAGCACCTCGACGTCGCCACCAGCGAGATCAAGCGCATGGACGGCATCATCAGCCAGTTCCTCGCCGCGATCCGGCCGACCCAGCCGCACCTGCAGCGGGTGCAGCCGGCCGAGCTCATCCAGGAAAGCCTGCGCTTCCTGCAGCCGGAAATCGAACGTGCCGGGGTCGAGGTGCGCCTCGACCTGCGCGCCGATCTGCCGGTCATGCCGCTCGATGCCGACCAGATGAAGCAGGCCTTTTACAACCTCATCCGCAACGCCTGCCAGGCCATGCCCGGCGGTGGCACGCTGACGATCCACGGCAGCTTCACGGATTTCGAGGTGCGGCTCAGTTTCGAGGACACCGGCAAGGGCATCTCACCCGAGCAGATGGGCCGGCTCTTCCAGCCCTTCTCCACCACCCGCCCCACCGGCACCGGCCTCGGCCTGCTCATCGTCCGCCGCATCGTCCGCGAGCATGGGGGCGAGATCGACATCGAATCGCGCGCCGGCCAAGGCACCCGGGTCAGCCTCTGGCTGCCGCTCGTCGAGCGCAAGGTGCGCCTGCTTGGCGCCGGCGAGTCGTCTGCCTCCGCATGAAAGGCTTCCTGCGGCGGCTCTGGGGGCCGTCGGCGCTGGAAAAGGCTGTGGGCCAATGAGACATTTTGACTTTTTGGCGGGACCGTTGCAGGGTGGCTTTGTCGATGTTTCAGAGTTGCTGCCATGACTGATCCCGCGACCGTTCTCATCGTGGATGACGAAAAGCACACCCGCGACGGCCTGCGGCTGTCGCTGGAGGATGATTTCGACTGCTACGTCGCCGCCAACGCCGCTGAGGCCCTGGAGCACCTGCGCCACGACACGATCGACGTCATGCTCACCGACCTGCGGCTCGGGGCCGACGACGGCATGAAACTGCTCGACGAGGCCCTGGCCCTGCCTCAGCCGCCGGTCTGCATCATGATGACCGCCTATGGCAGCGTCGACACCGCGGTCGAGGCGATGCGCCGCGGCGCCTATCACTTTGTCACCAAGCCGCTCAACCTCGACGAGGTCGAACTGCTGATCAAACGCGCCCTGCGCAGCCGCCATCTGGAGAAGGAGAACCGCGTGCTCAAGCAGCAGGTCGAGGAGAAATTCTCGGTCGAGGGCATCATCGGCAAGTCCGACGCCCTGCGGCCCATTCTCGACACGATCCAGCAGGTGGCGCCGACCCGTGCGACCGTGCTCATTGAGGGCGAAAGCGGCACCGGCAAGGAGCTCGTCGCCCGCGCCATCCACAACCTCAGCGGCCGGCCGAAAACCAAGCTGGTCACCGTGCACTGCGCGGCGCTGTCGCCGCAGATCCTCGAGAGCGAACTCTTTGGCCACGAAAAGGGTGCCTTCACCGGCGCCCAGGACCGCCGCATCGGCCGCTTCGAACTCGCCGATGGCGGCACGCTTTTCCTCGATGAGATTGGCGAGATCGATGCCGCCACCCAGGTCAAGCTGCTGCGCGCCCTCGGCGAGCAGACCATTGAGCGCGTCGGCGGCAGCAAGCCGATCAAGGTCGATGTCCGCGTCATCGCCGCCACCAACCGCGACCTCGCGAAGATGGTCGAGCAGGGCAAGTTCCGCGAGGATCTGTATTGGCGGCTGCGCGTGGTCACCATCGCCATGCCGCCGCTGCGCACGCGCAAGGGCGATATCCCGGTGCTGGCGGGGCATTTCCTCAAGGAACTCGCCGCCGCCAACGGCAAGCCCGCCAAACCGCTTGGCGAGGACGCCCTGCCGGCGCTGATGGGCTACGACTGGCCGGGCAACGTCCGCGAACTGCGTGCCGCCATCGAGCACGGCGTGGTCATGAGCAACAGCAGCCGCATCATGGCCAAGCACCTGCCCGCCTACCTGTCGCAGCCCGGCGGCCTCGGCTGGCGCACGCCGGCCATGGCGGTTGCGCCCGCTGCCACGGCACCTGTCGCCGAGGCGGCGCCGAAGGCCGAGCTCGACGTCCATGAGATGGAAAGGCAGCTCATCCTGCAGGCGCTCGACCGCAGCGGCAACAACCGCAGCGAAGCCGCCGAACTGCTCAACATGAGCCGGCGCACCCTGCAGCGCAAACTCAAGGACATGGGCATGGTGCGCAAGCACCGCAAGCGTGCGACGGGGTAGGAGGGAAGGGAGATGGGAGATCGGAGATGGAAGATCGAAAGCCGCCTCCGGCTCTGAGATCCCCTTACTGACCAAGCCCGGCGTAGTACCCGGCCAGGCGGCAGGCGTGTTCGTCGTAGGCGGCTTCAAACAGCGCGGTGGCGCGTTCGCTGCCGACCAGGGCGCCGGCGGTCAGCACCTTGGGCGGCTGGCCGGCGTCGGTGAGGCGCTGGGCGACCTCGGCCTTGATGGCGTTGACGACCAGGCAGCCGCCAATCGTGCTGCCGGGCGCAACCGGCGTGTCGAGGCCGTCAATCTGCACCATGGCGTCGCCCACCGGCGCGCCGG
>JAEYYS010000141.1 GCA_023428335.1 Verrucomicrobiota bacterium
GCTGGCGCGTAGTAGGGGGCGGAGACGGGGGCGGAGGTGCATCGGCGGATTGCGGAAATCCGGCCTGTTTAGCAGGTTTTGGCCGGATTGGCGCGAAGAATTACGCCGGCCGGCCTGGTCCGACGCCGGAACTTCCACCCGCTGTTGCGTCGCGGTCGGCCGTCAGTCCGCCAGTCGGAATTCCGCGCTCGCCAGCAGGGCCTGGCAAAAGGCGGCCAGCTTCGCGGCGGATTCGCCGGGAGCGCTGGCGAAGAAGGTCTCGGCGAGTCGCTGTTCGTTCGCGTTGGGCGGGCGCTGGAAGCAGAGGGCAAAGGCTCGGCGCACCTGTTCGACGCGTTCGGGGGTTCCCTCTGACACCCGTGCCGCCAGCGCCTCGGCGGCGGCCTGCACGAAGGGGCCATTGAGCAGGTAGAGGGCCTGCAGCGGCACATTGGTCACCTCGCGGTCGCCGGTGACCAGATTCGGATTCGCCACATCGAACTGCTCGAGCACATCGGGCAGGTGATCGCGGATCACCGGCAGGTAAACCGAGCGGCGCTGTGAGCCGTCGAGGTCGGAGGGGAGTTTGGTGTTGAAGCCGATCAGCGAGACGGACTGACCCTCGAGTTCGGCGACCAGCGAACCAGGTCGGCGCGACAGGTCGAGCCGGCCGGACACGGCGAGCATGGCGTCGCGCAGCACCTCGGCGTCGAGGCGGCGGCGGTTGGCGTGGGCCAGCAGGCGGTTGTCGGGATCCTGGGATTGGGGATTGCCCAGTGCGGAGGGTGGATTGGCATCCGTCCGCGAAGCCTGCCGGTAAGTTTCCGACAGGACGATCTCCTTGATGAGCTTCTTCACCGACCAGCCGCCCTCGATGAAGCGTACGGCGAGGGCATCGAGCAATTCGGGGTGGCTGGGGCGTTCACCGCTGAAGCCGAAGGTGTCGACGGTGCGCACGAGGCCGGCGCCGAACAGATGGCGCCAGACACGGTTGACCAGCACGCGCGCGGTCAGCGGGTGGTCGCGGTGGGTCAGCCACTGCGCGAGTTGCAGACGGCCGCTGTGCTCCTTCGGCACCGGCAGGTCGATGCCAAACACGCGCGGGAAGCCGCGCGGCACGGTCGCTCCCGGACGCGCCAGTTCGCCGCGCTCGAACAGCGGTGAATCCCGCACCTCGCCATCCTGCGCGCCCATGCACAGGGGGCGGGCGCGGCCCTGGTCGTCGACCGCCTCCAGCGCGCCCTCGACGCCGCCGCGCGTCCACAGGATGCGCAGCGAATTGCCGAGCAGTTTGTTGAATTCCGGGCCGAGGTCGCGCCCCTCGGCCTTGGCTTTGGCGATGTATTCCTCCTGCGCCTTTTCCTCGGCGTTGAGCTTGGCGAGGTCGGCCTTGAGTTGGCGCACCCGCGCCTCCGGCAGCGACTTGCCGACGACGGTCTGCCCCGGCCGTTCGGGCAGGCGAATCAGGTGGCCATGGTTGTTGTTTTCGGAATCGATCCAGTTGCCGTAGAAGGTCTGGGTGCTTTTGAAAATACCCGCCAGCGCATAATAATCCTCCATCGAAAAGGGCTCCGTCTTGTGGTCGTGGCAGCGTGCGCAGGCAACTGAGCTGGCCAGCACGGCGCGCGTCACGGCATCGATCTGTTCGTCGGCGACATCGGCGGCGAACTGCGCCTTGTTCTGTTCGTTGAGGCCCTTGGGACCGAGGGCGAGGAAACCGGTGGCGATCAGCAGGCGCGCGCGCTCGGCCTCATCCTTGGCCGGCAGCAGATCGCCGGCGATTTGTTCGGTGAGGAAGCGATCGAAGGGCAGGTTCGCGTTGAAGGCATCGATCACGTAGTCGCGGTAGCGCCAGGCATGGGGGAAGGTCAGGTTCGATTCGCGCCCGTTCGATTCGGCGTAGCGCGCGACATCGAGCCAGTGGCGCCCCCAGCGCTCGCCGAAGCGGGGGCTCTGCAGAAGTTGGTCGACGAGTTTCTCGAAATTGGCCTCATCCGCGAGGTCAGCCTTTTCGGAGGGAGGCAGGCCGATGAGGTCGAAGTGCAGCCGGCGCAGCAGCACCCGTGGTTCGGCGCGCGAGGCCGGGGTGAGGTTGTTTTCGCGCAGCTTGGCGCGGATGAAGTCGTCGATGCTGCCCGCGTGGTTCACCGGCTTTTGGTAGGCCCAGAACTGGCGGGCCGAGGTCAGGTCCACCGGCGGTCGTTCGGCGGTTTGGGTCGCGGTGTCGCGCGGATCCTCAGCGCCCTCGCGGATCCAGCGTGTGAAATCGGCGATGATGTTGTCGGGCAGGCGGGCTTCGTCCGGCGGCATCTCCAGATCGGGATCCGCATGGCGGATGGCGGTCAGCAGCAGGCTTTGCCCTGGCTGGCCCGGCACCACGGCCGGGCCGGTGTCGCCGCCGCGGCGCAGGTCGTCGCGGCTGTCGAGCCGAAGTCCGCCCTTGGCCTTGCCGGATTCGGCGGAGTGGCACTCGTAGCAGTGCTTCACCAGCACGGGCCGGATCTTGGCTTCAAAGAAAGCGCTGTCGGCACCGGCCGAGGCGACAGGCAGAAGCAGGAGGGCAAGGGCTTTCATGGGGGGGAGACGGCGTTGTCAGTCTTTTTGTGTTCCAGCCAGTTGGCGAGGGCTTCGGCGGGCCAGTTGCCACTGAGCACGCGTGGGTTGCCCTCGCCCTGCCACAGCTGCCAGGCGGGCGAGCCATCGTGCAGGGCGGCGAAGGTCAGTTCGGTGGCGGACTTCCAGGCCGGCAGGGTGCGGCACTGCCAGCCGGGATGCGCCGGCGACAGGATCTGCGTGGCGCCCGTGGCCAGTTCCACGACGGCGACCGCATCGGTTTCACTTTCGACGACGGCGACGCGTTGTCCGTCCGGGGAGGCGGTGAACCAGCCGAGGTTGGCCGGCAGATCTCCAGGGGCGGTCGGCACGGGCACCACGGTTTGGCCGTCGGCCAAAAACAGGCGCGGTGCCAGCTCCGCGTCGGGGGTGACGGCGGGCAGGGTCACCGGCAGGCTGGCAAAAAGCACGCGGCCGTCGGCCAGCACCTGCAGCAGCGGACGGTTGAATTGCAGGGCCGTTGCCAAGGGGGTCGGTTCGCCGAGGCGGTCGGGACCGCGGCGCTCGACCGGTTGGCCGTTGGGGCCGATTTCGATGCGCGGTCGCAGCAGGCCGCCCTCCGGGCCGACGACTTCCAGGCGCAGCAGGCTGACGAGCTTTTCACCCTCGCCGCCCAAGGGCGCCATGAAGACGAGCGAACGGCCGTCGGGTGTCCAGTCGAAGGCGGCGCTGACCTGGCGGGCGACGACATGACCCGGGCTGCCATCGAGGGGCAGCACTTCGAGCACCGGGTTGTGGCCGTCGTCATCGAGGCTGAGCACGGCCAGCAGCGGTTGCGTGGGGGAGACGCGCGGCAGGTGCAGCGGCTTGAGCAGGCGGCGCGCCAGGGGCCGGGTCTCGGTGACGCGACCGTCGTTGTCGAGCCGTACCAGGAGCAGTTCCTGGAAGCTGTGACCGGCTTCCGGTCGACCCAGAGCGTTGGCAAGTTCGGCGCCCTTGGGCAGGGCCTGCAGTCGTGTTTCAATCTCCGCCGGCGTGCGCTCGTGCTGCAGGCGCAGGGCGGCGGCGAAGCGCTGGCTTTGCAGTTCGGAAAGGCCGTTCATGAGGTCGTCGAGCGCC
>JAEYYS010000192.1 GCA_023428335.1 Verrucomicrobiota bacterium
ACCCTGCCTGCAGCGACGCCCACCGTCCCGGCCGCCGGCCCCAGCCAGCCCGCGCCGCCCGCCGCACCCTCTCCGGCACCGCCGGCTGTCAGTCCGCCGCTGCCGCCGGGAAGCCCTGCACCGCCACCCGCCCCGACCGGTGCAGTCACATCCAACTCCGCCTCCGCGGTGGCAGGTGCCAAGCCGATTCCGCTGCCGGAGATCAAACCCTACGATCCGGGCCGGGCAGCGATCACACCGCTGCCGCCACCGAAGCAAAAATCACCGCTGCTGGAGCACGGCGATGAGGTGCTCAAGATGGCGCGCAAGTACGTGCTGGGCGACAAGCTCTGAAGGGGACGCGGCTCAACTGCGACCGGCCTGACGGATGAGGGTCTGCATGACCCCCTGCACCTGCAGTTCGGCGATCGGAATCAGGTCAGGAAAGGCCGGGTTCTCCGCCTGCAGGTAGGGGCGGCCATCCTTGACGAGGTAGCGCTTGAGCGTGGTTTCGCCGTCGATCAGGGCGGCGACGATGTCGCGCGGCCGCGGTTCGCGCGCCTCGACGATGACGAGGTCGCCATCGCAGATGTTGGCACCGATCATCGACTCGCCGCGCACCTTCAGCGCGAAGACCCGGGCGCCCTTGCGCAGGCCGAGCGTTTGCACATCGACCGCGATCGAGCCGTCGGCCTGCTGTTCCTGCATTTCGCCATAACCGGCGGCGATGCTGCCGTAGACCGGCACATCGACGATCTCCGCCCGGCCCAGATCTTCCGGGAAAACGACCGCGCGGGCCTTGTGCGAGTGGCGCTGGATGACGCCCTTTTTCTCCAGGGCACGCAGGTGACTCATCGCCGCCGTCTGACTGGCAAACCCAAAGTGCTTCTGGATGTCGCGCGTGCTCGGCATGACGCCGTACTCGCGTTGGTAGCTGCGCAGGTATTCAAGCAGCTCGTGCTGCCGGTCGGTGATTTTGCGGGCGGCTCGGGGCATGGTTGTGCGTTTTGTTCGTTCGAACAGTCGGACCTGCCTGTGGGAATGCAAGCCGTTTTGCGCATTTTCCGCCGCTCAGCGCCGCCTTCCCTTTGCACGCGGGCGCCGACTGGGTGAAACTGCGTCTCGTGTCCCCTTCCCGCCTCCTCCTTCTTGCTGTTCTGCTGAGTGCGGCCGCCCACGGCCAGGACAAACCCGCCGTACCGCCGCTGAGCCTGGCGCCGCCGGAAATCGCCGGCAGCCTGCCGCCGGACACGGCCATCCTGGCCCAGAAGGCGGCCAAGGCCTTTGGCGATCGCAACTGGGCGGCCGCCCGCGCCGCCTACCAGGAGATGCTGCAGGTCGACGCCAAAAACGCCCTGGCCTGGGCCAACCTGGGCGCCGTCGAACAGCAGGCCGGCAACACCCAGGCGGCGCAGGAGTGCTTCGAGCAATCGGTGAAACTCAATCCGCGGCTCGGCCAATCGTGGAACGCCCTCGGCCTGATCCACTCGGGCAAGGGCGACCTCTACCTCGCCATCTCCGCCTTCAGCCGCGCCATCCATGAGGATCCGGCCGATGCCCGCGCCCACAACTACCTGGCCATCGCCGTGAAAAACCTTGGCTGGACCGATGCCGCCCAAGCGGCGCTGCTGCGCGCCATCGAGCTCAATCCGGAGTACGGCATTGCCCACTTCAACCTCGCCCTGCTCTACCTCGATCAGAAACCGCCGTCGATCGAGCTGGCGCGCCGTCACTACGAAAAGGCCGTGGCCCTCGGCGTCGAAAAGGACGAGATCGTCGAGCGGAGGCTGAAGGAGTGAACTGGGATCTGACTGGCGCGCTGGGCGACCTCGAGGCGTCGGGCCTGCGCCGCCGGCTGCGCGTGCTGGAGCCCGCCGCCGAGGGGCGCGTCGTCTGTGCGGGCCGGACCCTGCACAACTTCGCCTCGAACGATTACCTCGGCCTGGCCGGCTCCGCCTTTTTGCGCGAGGCCCTGGCCGCTGCCGTGCAAGCCTGGGGGGCGGGCGCCGGCGCCTCGCGCCTGGTTACCGGCACGACGCGCGCCCACGCCGAACTGGAGGCGGCGCTGGCCGACTTCAAAGGCACCGAGGCGGCGCTCAGCTTTGCCAGCGGCCATGCCACCGCCCTCGGCACCCTGCCGGCCCTGCTCGGCCCCGGCGACACCATCCTGCTCGACAAACTCAGCCACGCCTGCCTGGTCGATGCCGCGCGCTTGAGCGGCGCGACGATGCGCGTTTTCCCGCACAACCACCTCGGCAAGCTCGAGCGCCTGCTCGCCGGCGCCCGCGGCCGCGTGCTCATCGTCACCGAGTCGGTTTTCAGCATGGACGGCGACACCGCGCCGCTGCGCGAGATCGTCGAACTGAAGGAACGCCACGGCGCCTGGCTGCTGGTCGACGAGGCGCACGGTGTCGGCGTGCTCGGCCCGCAGGGGCGCGGGCTGGCGGCGGCTGCGGGTTTGGAGGGGCGGATCGAACTGCAGATGGGCACGCTCAGCAAGGCGCTCGGCCTGAGCGGCGGCTACCTGGCGGCGGCGCGACCCGTGATCGACCTGCTGGTCAACCGCGCGCGCAGTTTCATCTACTCGACCGCACCGCCCCCGGCCCTGGCCGCGGCCGCCCGTCAGGCGCTCGCCTGGACCGCCGGCGACGAAGGCGACGCGGCCCGGGCACAACTGCGCGCCAATGTCGATCGCCTCGCCGCCGCCCTTGAAATGGCGTCGCCACCCGCCGCCATCCTGCCCGTCATTCTCGGCGCGGAACAGGCCGCGCTCGACGCGGCCGAACGCCTGCTCGAAGCCGGTTTTCTTGTGCCGGCGATCCGTTATCCCACGGTCGCCCGCGGCGCCGCGCGGCTGCGCGTCACCCTCACCGCCGCGCACACGCCGGCGGAGATCGACGCGCTGGCGGCGGCTGTCAGGGCGTCGACCCCGGCTCCCCGCGCAGCAGTTGGCGACCGTTGAAGCGCTCCTTCGGGTGGAAGAGCCAGCCGGGCGATTCACGCTTCACCTCGTAGCGGCGCAGCACGAACTCGGGCAGGGCCATGTTGCTGTTCGGATCGTAGACGCGGCGGCCGGAGTAGTGGCCCCAGAGGCGGTATTCGCGGTTGTGATCGCTGCCGTAGGCAGGGCCGTCGCCGGCCGGCATTTCCGGAAGCCGGTCGGGCTGGCGCATGAGTCGCTCATTGAGGACCACGAGCCGGCTCTGCTCCCAGCTTTCCCCCGGGCGACGCACGTAGCCCCAGAAATGGGTGTTGGAGATGTGGAAACGGCGGCCGATGTAGTAGTCGCCGGGGGCTTCCGCGGCGATCTCCAGGCGACGGTACTGCTTCTGCTGCTCGACGTAGGGATCGGTGGTCTGGCAGGCGGCGAGCAGGAAGAGCACCGGCAGAAGCAGAAGAAGGCGGGTCATGCCTGCCATGCTGGGAGCGCCGCGGCGGGCGTGCAAACAAAACTTAGCGTCGCGGCACCTGCACCAGGCCGGCGCCGGTCTGCTCGGCCGGCGCGCCGGTGGGGCGGGCATTGGCGGCGAGCGACTTCAGGATGCTCTGACCGGAGTAGCCCCAGCTGAGCATGGTGGCGACCACGCCGCTGGTGAGGGCGGCGGCCTGCGAGGTGCCACTGCTGATGACGCGCCGGTTGTCGCTGTAGGCCGAGACGATGCCGACCCCCGGTGCGGCCACCGCGAGGCCGGTGCCGGAGTTGGAAAAAAAGGCCTGCACGCCATTGGCATCGACCGCCGCGACACTGACCACGCCGGTGTAACCGGCCGGATAGGCGAGGGCGTTGGCTTGGTCGTTGCCGGCAGCGGCGACAATCACCACCCCGCGCTCGAGGGCGTATTCGACCGCGCGACGCAGGACCGGCGCGTCGGCGTTGGTGCCGAGGCTGATGTTGATGACGCGCGCGCCCTGATCGACCGCGGTCAGGATGCCCTGGGCGACCAGGGCCGTGGTGCTTTCGCCCTTGGCATCGGCGACGCGGATGTCGAGCAGGCTCGCTGCCGGGGCGACCCCGCCCTCGGCCGGGTCGGCCCCGGCGATGAGCGAGGCCATGGCGGTGCCGTGGCCATCCACCGGCTGGCCGTCCTGCACGAGGTCGGTGCGGCTCAGGCGCACCTCTTCCAATTGCGGATGTTCGGTGATGCCGGTGTCGAGCACGGCGACGGTGATGCCGCGACCCCAGTCGCTGCGGTCGCGACCGGCGCCGATCGCCTCCAGGCCGCTGTTGCCAAAGGGGCGGGCACCACCGGCGTTGTCGGCATCGGTCTCCGGCAGGCGCGGCAGGGCGGGCACCCAGGCGAGGTAGTTGGGGCCGACGCGATCGAAGCCGCCGCCGGCGAGTTCGCTGGCGAGGGCGCGGCCATCGCCGACGCGGACGCGGGCGGTGAGCAGGCGCGGGTCGGTGGGCAGCAGTTCGATGCCGGCGCGGGCGGCCCGGGCGCGGAAGGCTTCGAGGTCGGCAGGCTTGGCAAAACTGAGCAGCAGTTCATCGGGCGCGGCACCCGGCGTGCGCGCCAGCTCCAGAATGCGGCGCAGCAGCTCATCAAAGACGCTCGGCGGTGCCGGCTGGGTGAGATCGGGGCCGCGCAACCCGGGCGTGATGGCGGCACGCGGGACCGGTGCCCGCGCGGCGCCGACCGTCAGCGCCGGCGACGGCGCGGTGGTTTCGATCGCCAGGCGGCTGAGCAGGGTCAACGCCAGCACGAGTGCCGCGGCGGCGAGGAGAACCCAGGGCAAGCCTTTCTGCATGAGGCTTCAGACTGCCGCGGGTGGCCGCGCGTTTCATCTTCTTTTCCACCCCCGGGATTTTGGGGCTTGTGCCCTGGCACGCGGCTTTCTAGTCTGCCCGCCATGTCAACGTCGAAAGAAGCCTGGGGATCACGTCTCGGAGTCATCATGGCCGTCGCCGGCAGCGCGGTCGGTCTCGGCAATTTCCTGCGTTTCCCCGGTCTCGCCGCCCAGTACGGCGGCGGCGCCTTCATGCTCGCCTACGCGATCAGCTTCCTCATCATCGGCCTGCCGATCGGCTGGGCGGAATGGGCCATGGGCCGCTACGCGGGCGGCCGCGGCTACAACTCCTGTCCCGGCGCCTTCGCCGCCATCGTGCGCCGGCCCTGGGCGAAGTACGCCGGCGTCATCGGCGTCATCGTGCCGGTGGTCATCTACATGTACTACGTCGTCATCGAGGCCTGGTGCCTGGGCTACGCGGCAAACTTCTGGACCGGCAACCTGCAGCTCAAGGACGCCGAGGAAACCGTCAGCCGCTTCGCCGCCTTCACCGGCGCCGCCGGCGACGGCACGGCCATGCGCCTCGACGCCGGCCATGTGCTGCCCTGGCTGATCGGGGTCTTCATCTTCAATTTCTGGCTGATCTACCGCGGCATCGCCGGCGGCATCGAGAAGATGTGCAAGATCGGCATGCCGCTGCTCATCCTGCTCGCCCTGCTCATCCTCGCCCGCGTGCTCACCCTCGGCGCCCCCGATCCGGCGCGCCCGCACGACAGCGTCGGCAACGGCCTCGGCTACCTCTGGAACCCCACCAAGGTGATGGTGATGAAAACATCGCCCGCACCGGATGACAAACCGCGCGAGGTCGTCGGCGCCGCTGCCCTGGAAGACGCGCGCGCCGAGGTCGCCGCCAGTGGTGGCAGCCTCGTCCTGCGCGAGTTCGGCGTGCTCGAACAGCTGCGCAACCCGCGCCTCTGGCTGGCGGCGGCCGGCCAGATCTTCTTCAGCCTGTCGGTCGGCTTCGGCGTCATCATCGTCTACGCCAGCTACATGAAACGCAGCGACGACGTGGTGCTCAGCGGCCTGACCGCCAGCAGCGCCAATGAGTTTTGTGAAGTCGGCCTCGGCGGGCTGATCACCGTGCCGGCGGCAGTCGCCTTCCTCGGCGTCGCCGGTGTCGCCGGCCAGGCGGGGGTCGGTCTCGGCTTCAAGGTGCTGCCCCTGGTCTTCGCCAAGATGCCGGCGGGCGACTTCTTTGGCGGCGCCTTCTTCTTCATGCTCTTCCTCGCCGCCGTCACCAGCTCGATCTCCATGCTGCAACCCGGCATCGCCTTCGTCGAGGAGGCGCTCGGCGTTGGCCGCCGAATCTCCGTCACCCTGCTCGGTCTGCTCACCTGCCTCGGCTGCGGTTTTGTGGTCTACTTCAGCGGCGACCTGAAGGCGCTCGACACCCTCGATTTCTGGGTCGGCACCTTCCTGATCTTCACCCTGGCGACGATCCAGATCCTCATCTTCGGCTGGGTCTGGGGCATCGACCGCGGCTTCGCCGAACTCCATCAGGGGGCAGCCCTGCGCGTGCCGTGGATCTTCCGACCGATCATCCGCAGGGTCTGCCCGGTATTCCTGCTCGGCGTCTTCGCCCTCTGGTTCCTGCAGGAAATTCTCGGGGTCGACCTCAGCTCCGGCGCGGCCGGCAGCGTCTCCTACTACGTCACCGACCTGTTCGGCGCCAAGGCCAGCCTGCCCGCCCAGTTGAGCCTGGCCCTGGTGGCCGTGATCGCCACCTTCTTCTGCCTGATGACCGCCCGCGCCCGCGCCTTCCGCCGCGCCGAACAGGGCCTCGACAAGCACGCCGACTGAAACTTTGTCCTTCACCCCTTCCGCCCATGACCACCGCCGGCCTCCTCGTCATGCTGTTTTCCGTTGGCACTGTCACCGTCCTCTTCGGCTGGTGCATCTGGAAGGTGCTGACCACTCCGAACGAGACGCAGCGCATTCACAGCCTCGAATTCGAGACGCCCGATGTGCACCGCGACGACTGAGGCGGCGGCAGGATCGCCTCAGCGACCGCCGAGCCCGAACTTGTCGATCTGATCCTCGATGATTTTTTCGCAGGCCGCGAGCTGGCGTTCACGCTCGCGCCGCCCCTCGTCGGCGATCGCCTGCAGGGCGTCGATGTCGTAGAGATAGACGCCCTCGATCTCGTTGACGCGCGGATCGACGTCGCGCGGCACGGCGATGTCGATGATGAGCAGCGGTTCCCAGCGGCGCTTGCGCATCACCTGATGGATCTGCTCGGGATGAATGACAAAGTGCGGCGCGCTGGTGCTGGAAATGATGACATCGACCTCGTGCATGGAGGCCTCCCAGGCATCGAACTTGATCGCCGACCCCTTCATCTCCGCAGCGAGCTCAACCGCGCGCTCGTAGTTGCGGTTGGAGACGATGATGCTCTTGGCGCCGCGCGAAAGCAGGCTCTGCGCGCAGGTGCGACTCATCTCGCCGGCGCCGATGAGCATGACCCGGCATTCGCGCAGGTCGTGGATTTTCTCGGCGAGATCGACCGCGACACTGCCGACGCTGGTCGAGCCGCGCTGGATGCTGGTGTCGTTGCGCACCTTCTTGCCGGTGGCAAAGGCGCGCTGAAAAAGCTTGTTGAGGGCGCGGCCGGTGCTGCCCGCCTCGTGGGCGGTCTTGTAGGCCGCCTTGACCTGGCCAAAGATCTCGGTCTCGCCGAGCACCATGCTGTCGAGGCCGCTAACGACGCGGAACAGGTGGCGGGCCGTCTCGGTGGAACCGAGTCCATACGTGACCAGTGCCTCGGCCTGGTCGGGTGCCAGTTCGAAGCGGCGCACTAGGTGGTCGCGCAGGGCGGCCTGGGCCGCGTCGCTGTCGGGCAGGTGGTGAGCGGCGTACAGCTCGACGCGGTTGCAGGTGCTGAGCACCACGCTTTCGCTAAAGCCGGGCAGATCCAGCACCTCGCGCACGGCCACCGGCACCTGGGCCTCGGGAAACGCCACCTTCTCACGCACCTCCACGGGGGTGGTGCGGTAGTTCAGGCCCAGGCAGACCAGGTGCTCGCTCGTGTCGGTCGGTACGGACATGGATCAGGTGACGAGCCAGAGGGAGAGCAGGGGGATGACAAAGCCGAGCGCCGCCAGCCAGGCCGTCTGCCGGGGCGACAGCGCGTGGCGCCAGATCACCAGGCTGATGAGGGCGTACAGTCCCCAGACGCCCCAGGCGACCACGAGCTTGGGTCCCGCCACTGGGTTGGTCAGGCGCAGGCTGACGAGCAGGCTGACGCTGAGCAAAATGACGCCGAGCAAGACCATGCGCTGAATGGCGCGCGCCAGCCCCTGAATCGGCGGCAGTTGGTAGAATAGGCCGCCGATGAGGTGGCGCTTGAGCAGGCGCTCCTGCAGCAGGTACATCGCGCCGGTGACGCAGGCGAGGGCGAAGGCGGCGTAGGCGATCAGGGCAAGGGCGACATGGACTTCGACCAGGGCGTCGATCTTGCCCTTGGCCGCGTAGGCGGGAAAGGCATTGGGCACGACAAAGGCCAGCCCCTGCATGGCCACCAGCAGCGGCGCGGTGAACATGCCGAGCAGGGAGACGCGGAAGGTCGAACCGACCAGGAAGTACAGCAGGGCGACACTCCAGGCGATGAAGACCAGGATGTCCGAAAGGCTCTTCATCGGGCACTGACCGACCTCATGGCCGCGCAGGTAGACGGCAGCGGTCTGCAGGGCGAAGCCGGCGAGCATGGCGGCGAGCTGGGCGCCGCGGCCGCGCTGCCACTGGCCACTGGCGAGGGCGCGCAAGGCCGGCACCACACCGGCCAGGAAGGCCAGGGTGGAGAGCGCAAGCAGCAGTCGGTCGAGCGGCATGGGGAAGAATCAGTTTCGCGCGGGTGGCCCTCCCTGCAACCGGGAAGAAGCGCCCGCCGCCGAACGGCGGAAGTTCCAGGTTCCAGGTTTGTTGCTACGATCTCCCATCTACGATCTCCCATCTCCTGCACCGCTCTCAGGCGGTGCATTGCTCCAGCGCACCTCGCGGCGCACGCCGACCATGTGGAAAAGGGCATCGGCCTCGCAGATCAAGCCCTTGGCATCGAAGCGCAGGCCTTCACTCTCCAGCCGGCCTTGCTGCTCGCGGCGCAACTCGGGCGCCATGGACAGGCTGATCCGCGGACCGGCGGCAACCACCCGGTGCCAGGGCAGCGCGGCCGATTCCTCGTCGCTCAACCGCGCCAGGACGGAGGCCACGAAGAGCGGGGCAACGTTCATGTGCACGGCCAGGGCGCCGTAGGTGGTGAAGTGGCCGGGCGGGATGAGAGCGACAAGGCGCAGCACCTCCGCGCGGATGCGCACGGCGGCGGTGGAAGGGCGGCGGGCCATGGCTCAGGCTAGCCCGGACCGCCGCCCTGCCAAGCGCGGTTCAGGCAAAGCGGTTGTCGATCACCACTTCCTCGTAGGGCAGCTGCCCGGGCTTCGGCCAGGCCGGCTGCGTGCCCTTGCCGATGGCGACCATGAAGCTGATGACATGGTCTTCGGGCAGGCCGATGAGGCGGGCGACCGCATCGAAATCAAAGCCGTCCATCGGGCAGGAGTCGTAGCCGAGTTCCTTGGCGGCGAGCATGAGCGTCATGCCGGCCAGACCGCAGGAACGCATGGCCTCATCGCGCTGCACCTGCTCGCGGCCGGTGTAGTACTGCTGAATGGCGGGCAGCAGGATGTCCTGCGCCGGTTTCGGAGCCTGTTGCCAGTAGCGCTCGGGCTGCTTGTGCCAGGCACCGAGGTCGGCGCAGAGGATGACCAGCAGGGAGGCGTCGGTGACCTGCGCCTGATCCCAGGCCACCGCGCGGATCTGCCGGCGCAGTTCGGGGTCGCTCACGACGACAAAACGCCAGTGCTGGAGGTTGAAGGCCGTGGGCGCCTGCAGGGCGGCATTGAGCAGCGTGCGGGTTTCGTCCTCCGTCAGGCGGTGCTCGGGGTCGTAGTGCTTGATGGCGCGACGGGCGTGGATGGCTTCGAGGGTGTTCATGGGATGAGGAAAGACTAACGACAGGCAGCTTGGCACGGCCGCAGCGGCCTGTCAGGCGCGACGGCCGCGGGTGCAAAACTCGCGCCGCAGGATCAGGCTGCGGCAAGCGCGGGATAGTCGGTGTAGCCCGCCGCACCCGGGGTGTAGAACGTCTCCGGCTGCGGCGCATTGAGCGGCGCACCGGCAGCGATCCGCGCGGGCAGGTCGGGGTTGGCCAGGAAGGGCACGCCAAAGGCGACGGCATCCACGCGGCCGGCGGCGATGTCGCGCTCGGCCTCCTCGCCGGTGTAACCGACGTTGCCGACCAGCACCCCGGGGAAGTGGGCCCGCGCCGGTGTCAGCACATCGCCCGGCTGCAAGCCATACTGATCCGCACGCATGACGTGCAGGTAGGCGAGGCCGCGGGCGGCGGCTTCGCGCGCCACATGGACGGTCAGGGCGACCGGGTCGCTGTCGCGCATGGCATTGAAGCTGTTGAGCGGCGAGATGCGCAGGCCGATGCGGTCGGCGCCCCAGACCCCGGTGACCGCATCGACGACCTCGAACATCAGCCTTGCGCGATTTTCCAGCGGACCGCCATAGGGCCCCGTGCGCTGGTTTGAACCATCGCGCAGGAACTCGTCGAGCAGGTAGCCGTTGGCGCCGTGGATCTCCACCCCGTCAAAGCCGGCGGCACGGGCGTTGGCGGCCGCCTTGGCAAAGCCGGCGACGATGCCCGGGATCTCGTCATCACGCAGCTCGCGCGGCACGACGTAGGGCTTTTTGCCCTCGGGCGTGTGCACCTCTTCGCCGGTGATGGCGATCGGGCTCGGCGCCACGGGTTGGGCGCCGCCATTGAGCAGCGGGTGGCAGGCGCGCCCGCCATGCCAAAGCTGCAGGACGATGCGCCCGCCGCGGGCATGCACCGCCTCGGTCACCGCCTGCCAGCCGCGCACCTGGGCGGCGGAATAGATGCCGGGTTCCATCCAGAAGGCGGAGTTGCCTTCCTGGACCATGGTGGCCTCGGCGATGATCAGGCCGGCACCGGCGCGCTGGGCGTAGTAGTCGGCCATGAGCGGCGTCGGGTTGTGGTCGGCATCGGCACGGCAGCGTGTCAGCGGGGCCATGAGCACGCGGTTGGACAGGGCGAGGGCGCCGGCTTGGAGCGGAGAGAGGAGCTTCATGAGAGGAACTAGTTACGTGTGGCGCGGCAAACCGTCTCAGGCGCGGAGCAGTTTGGCAAAGCTGCGACGCTCGCTGAACAGCACGAAGGCCGACAGCAGGCTGATCGCCAGCACCGGCGGATCCATCAGGCCCGCACCCTTGGTCAGGAAGACATGGAAGGCGAGGATGTTGACGACGATCGGGCCGAGCAGCAGCAGGCCGAAGTTGCGGGTTTTCGGCAGGGCGACCAGCACGCCCCCGAGGATTTCCAGGACCTTGACGAAGGTCAGGTAACCGGTCGGGTAGAGCGCGGCCATGAACAGCTTGTGCGGCGCGTCGGCAGGCGACGGATCCGGAGGCATGGGCAGGAAGTTCAGGAAGAAGTTCGCGCCAAAGGTGACGAAGGCGAGACCGAGCAGGGTCGAGG
>JAEYYS010000218.1 GCA_023428335.1 Verrucomicrobiota bacterium
GGCTGAACCTGCGTGAGCTCGGCGGCATGCCGCCGCCACGCGAGGTGAACCGCGCCTACTACGCCGAGGATTTGCCGACGTCGATGAAGACCGAGGTGCGCCTGTTCTTCCACGACCTGCTCAAGACCAATGGCTCGGTGACCCAGTTCCTGCATGCCGAGCACAGCTTCATCGACAAGAAGCTCGCCAAACTGTACGACCTGCCCGAGCAGAAGACCCTGCGCCTGGCTGACGGCTTTCAGAAGGTCAGCCTCAAGGGCAACAAGCGCCGCGGCGGCCTGCTCGGCATGGCGGCCGTTTTGACGGTCAGTGCCAACGGCGTTGAGACCTCGCCCGTCACCCGCGGGGTCTGGGTCAGCGAGAACATCCTCGGTGTGCCACCGCCACCGCCGCCGGATGTCGTGCCCGCCATCGAACCCGATGTCAGTGGCACCACGACGATCCGCGAGCGCCTCGCCAAGCACAGCACCGACCGCGCCTGCGCCGAGTGCCACCGCAGGATCGATCCGCTCGGCTTCAGTCTCGAGTCCTTTGACCCGGTCGGCCGCTGGCGCAGCACCTACCCGAAGCCGAAGAAGGGCGAGGCGCCGAAGATCGACACCACCGGTGAGTTCCCCTCGGGCGAGACCTACCAGGACTTCGCCGGCTTCCGCGACATCCTGCACGGCACCCGCGAGGAACTGTTTACCCGCCACCTCATCCGCCAGTTGCTCGCCTACAGCACCGGCCGCCTCATGGAAGCGTCCGACGAGTTCGCCATCGACCGCATCCACGAGAAGGTGAAGCAGCAGGGCCGCGGCCTGCGCACCCTCGTCGTCGAATGCCTGACCAGCGACCTCTTCCGTTCGCGCTGAAGCAGCAGAGTGCGCGCGCTGTCCAGCCTCACAGCGCCGCTGAAGCTTGACCAAGAAAGTCCCCATCCGGCTCCCCTTCGTGTCATTCGTGACCTTCGTGGTCCCTCCTCAGGTCAAGCGCGCTAGGCGTCAGACTTCCCCGCCTTCAGCCTTCCTTGTTCGATAGTGGGTCTTCGCGCTGTCCCTGAAAGGCAGGTGAACCATGAATGGCACGAAGAACACGAAGGGGGACAGTAGCGATACAACAAAGCCCCACGTGGAGGTGGTGCGGGAGTACCTTTTTTGCCACGCTGGATTGGGGGTGCTGGCCGCGTAGGTTTGGGATGCTCCGATCGCTCCTGCTCGTCTTGCCCCTTTGCCTGTCGCCTGTCTTCGCCCAGCAGGGGGCACCGCCGCCGAAAGCGCCGGTGGTGCCGGCGGAGGTGCCGCCGCAGATTCAGATTTTGCAGCCGGGCGTGAAACTGACGCTGGTGGCGGAGCATCCGGATCTGGTGACGCCGACCGGGGTCGATGTCGATGCCGAGGGCCGGGTCTGGGTGGTCGCCTGCCACACGCACTTCCGGCCGGAGGGCTACGTCGGCCCTGAGCACGATGAGGTGCTCGTCTTCAATCGCGATGGCAAGGACCGGCGGGTCTTCTACAATCGCACGAAGGCGACGATGAACTTGCAGCTCGGCCCGGAGGGTTGGGTCTATCTGGCCGAGCGTTCGCGGCTGCTGCGCGTGCGCGACACGGATGGCGACGGCCGCGGCGATGTTGAGGAGACGCTGGCGGCGCTCGACACAGTGTCGGACTACCCGCACAACGGTCTCTCGGGCATGGCCTGGCATCCGGACGGCGGGCTGGTGTTCGCCCTTGGCGAAAACTTCGGCAAGGACTGGACGCTCACCGGCACCGATGGCGCCAAGGTCAGTGGGCGCGGCGAGGGCGGGGTGTTTCGCTGCACGCCCGACGGCCGCGGCCTGCGCCGGATCGCGCGCGGCTTCTGGAATCCCTTCGGCCTGCACGTGCGCGCCGATGGCGAGATCTTCGCGGCGGAAAATGATCCGGGCAGCCGGCCGCCCTGTCGCCTGCTGCAGGTGGTCGAGGGCGCCGACTACGGTTTCCAGTGGGTCTATGGCAGCGCGCCGGTGCACCCCTTTGTCGCCTGGAACGGCGAGCTGCGCGGCACGCTCGGCATGGTGCATCCCTGCGGCGAGGGACCCTGCTCGGTGCAGTCGCTCGGCGGCGGCGTGCTGATCCCGTCGTGGAGCAATCACTGCGTCGATTTCTTCCCGCTGCATCGCCAGGGCGCGGGTTATCGCTCGGAACGGGTCGAGCTGCTGCGCGGCAGCGATTTCTTCCGGCCGACCTGCCTGGCGCGCGCGCCGGACGGTGCCTACTACCTGGCCGACTGGGTGTTCAGTTCCTACCCGATCCACCAGCGCGGCCGACTCTGGCGACTCGAGATCGACGCGGCCGCGGCGTCGCCCTGGCTGCAGGCCAAGCCCGAGCCCTTGAACGACGCGGCCCGTCTCGCCGCCGACCTGCGCGAGGGTCGCGCCACACCGGACGTGGCGCGGCTGTTCGAACTCGTGCGCGGCGAGGATCGTGTGCTCGCCGACGCCGCCCTGACCGCGCTGGCGCGGGTGGGCAGGGAGTGGTCGCCGGCCGACGTCCGGCAACTGCCCGCCGCGGATCGCGTCTGGGCTCTGGTGGCGCTGCGGCGCAACGGCCTGGAGGAGGAAAAGTGGGCGCGGGCGTTTCTGGCCGATGCCGATCCCGAGATCCGCTTCGAATGCCTGCGCTGGATTGCCGATGGCGTGCTCACCGGGTTGAAGGACGAGGTCGAAAAACTGCTCGCGGATGCGACGCTGGATTACCGCCTGTTCGAGGCCGTGCTGGCCACCTGGAACACCCTGCGCGGCGAGCCCGGTGCCGGCGTGACGAATGCCGAAGTGCTGGTCGCCCGCCTCACCGATCCGGCGACACCGCCGCGCCTGAAGGGTTATGCCCTGCGCCTGG
The DNA here is from genome assembly GCA_023428335.1 of Verrucomicrobiota bacterium. Lineage (GTDB taxonomy): Bacteria > Verrucomicrobiota > Verrucomicrobiia > Verrucomicrobiales > Verrucomicrobiaceae > Prosthecobacter. The sequence continues at coordinate 2,859 of JAEYYS010000218.1, forward strand.
CGCCGGCCACGCACAAGGGGCTCACCGTGGCGCTGCTGCGCGAGTTCCTGCAGGCCGGCGATGCCGGGCTGGCGCTGGAAGCCGTGCGCACGCTGGCGGCGCGTCAGTCCGACGAGGCTCGCGCTGTGCTGGCGGAGGTGGCGGCCGATGTTGACCGATCGGTGGCGCTGCGCGCTGAGGCGGCGGCCGGACTGGCCGGTGCGACCGCTGTCAATCGGGTCGAACTTCTGGTTCGGCTGGCCGGCGAGGATGCCCAGCCGGCCCTGCGCGAGGAGGCGCGGCGGGCGCTGCGCTTCACCGCGCACGACCGTTTCTTCACGCCGGCCAGCGATCGGCCGGCCTTCGACGCCACGGCGGCCTGGCTGGCGCGGCTGGATGCCGTGCCGGGCGAGCCGGATGTCGAGGCGGGGCGACGGATCTTTCTGCACAGTCGCGCTGCCCTGTGCGCGAGCTGTCACCGCCACGATGGCCGCGGCAATGTGGTAGGGCCCGACCTCAGCCTGATCGCGCGCCAGGGCGATCGCGCTGCTTTGCTGCGTTCGATCCTTGAGCCGCATCGCGAGGTGGCGCCGCAGTTTTATCCGACCCAGTTGAAGCTGGCGGATGGCAGCGAGTTCCTCGGCATCCTGCTGCGTTCGTCGAGCAACGAAGTGTACCGCGACTTGAGCGGCAAGGAAAAGGTGTTTCAGAAGGCTGACATCGTGTCGCGCACCGAGTTGAAGACCTCGCTCATGCCGCCGGGCCTGGTGACCGGGCTCAGCGATGCCGAACTTCGCGACCTGCTGGCGTTTTTGTCTGCGGGTTCCTGAAACGGTGCACGAAAGCCGGCGGTGGTGGCGTTGAGCAGGCATGAGACTGCCTTGCCTTGGGCTGATCCTACTGGCGGGTTTGCTGCCGGTTGCCGCCACTGAGGTGCCGGCCTTTCCGGGGGCCGAGGGTTTTGGTGCCCTGGCGAAGGGCGGTCGCGGCGGACGGGTGTGGGAAGTCACGCAGTTGGGGGATGCCGGTCCCGGCAGCCTGCGGGCGGCGGTCGAGGCGGAGGGGCCGCGCACCATCGTGTTTCGGGTGGGCGGCACGATTGAGCTGCAGAGCGAGTTGGTGTTGGCGCATCCCTACATCACGATCGCCGGGCAGAGCGCCCCCGGTGGGGGCATCACACTGAAGACGCATCCCAGCCACACACGTTCGGCCCTGACCGTGGCTGGCACGGCCCATGATGTGGTGATCCGGCATCTGCGGATCCGCCCGGGGCCGCACCAGGGTCTGCCGACACGCAAGGATGGGCGTGCGGCCGACACGAGTGAGGTCAAGGATGCCCTGCAGATCCTCGGTGCCCGGCGCGTCATCGTCGACCACTGTTCCTTCAGTTGGGCCACCGACGAAGTGGTGTCGACCTACTTCGCGGCCAGCGACATCACGCTGCAGTGGTGCATCATCGGTGAGGCCCTGCGGCGCAGCCGACCCGATCAGACCCTGCCGGGCAAGGGGTTGCTGATCGGTTCCAAGGGTGGGGAGCGGATTTCCGTGCACCACAACCTGCTGGTCCACAACATCGGTCGCAATCCGTTGGTCAAAGCTGCGGGGGTTGTGGATTGCGTCAACAACCTCGTGCTGGCCCCGTCGGCGGTGGCGATGGCTGTGGATGCCGAGCACGGCGAGCAGCGCGTTAACATCGTCGGCAACGTTGTGCTGGCGCCGGCAGCTGACGGCCTGCTGCATGGACTGGCGGTGCTTGGCGGTGGGCGGTTTTCGCTGTTTCTGCGCGACAACCTTGGGCCGCGACGCACCGAGGCTGAACAGGACGAGGCGCTGTTTGTCAATCCCGGCAACCAGGGGCGGCGCTGGCTGATGGAGGTGCGTCATGAGGCCCCGCCAGTGACGACTTGGCCTGCGGCGGAACTGGAGGCGCGGCTGCTGGCCGGGGTTGGCTGCCTGCTCCCGGAACGGGATGCCGTGGACCGACGCCTGATCGAGGAGGTGCAGGCCCGGCGGGTGCGCACGGTGGATGATCCCAGGGAGGTCGGTGGCTGGCCGGAACTGGCCGCTGGACAGGCGGCGCCCGACCGTGATCGCGATGGCATGCCGGATGCTTGGGAGCAGCACCATGGTTTTGACCCCGGGCAGGCGGCCGACGGTGCGGCGGATCGTGATGGCGATGGCTACACGAACCTTGAGGCGTTTTTGAACGGCACCGATCCCGGTTAGACTGCCACACTCAGCTTGAACGGCGCGGCGCGGAAGTGCACGGGGGTGGTGAATGACGCGAGTTCGCCGTCGACCTCGACCGGTGCCTGCGGTTCGGCGGTGACGGTGAAGTCGCTGGCCTGGAGGAAGTCGATGTCCTCGGCGGGTTCGTAGCCGCCGGTGACGATGGCGCGCAGCATCTGGGCGAATTCCCAGCCGCCGAGGCCACGGAAGACGAGGATGTCGAGCAGGCCATCCTGATTGTCCGCCTTGGGGAAGACCGGCACGGGACCACCGTAATGGCGGCCATTGCCGATGAGCACGACCGAGCCATGCAGGGCGGGACGGCCCGGCACGTGCACGGAGAGCACGGGCGATTGGCGCGCCAGCACCTGCACGGCCGAGAGCACATAGCTGAGTGGGCCGAAGCGGCGTTTCCGTTCCCAGGGGGTTTCCTGAATGATCTCGGCATCGAACCCGACCCCGGCGAGCTGGACGAAGTACGGGTCGCCGGCCAGCCAGAGATCGATCTCGCGGCGGGCGCCGCTGCAGATCCGCTGCCAGCATTCCGGCAGGTCGGCGGCGGGCAGGCCGAGTTCGAGGGCGAAGACATTCATCGTGCCGACTGGCAGCACGCCGAGGGCGGTGTGCGGCTGGCCGGGCGCGCGGTCGGCATTGGCGCGGCAGAGGCCTTGCAGCACCTCGTTCATGGTGCCGTCGCCACCGGCGGCCACGACGAGCGGATGGCCGTCGCGGGCGAGCTGCTCGGCGAGCTTGGCGGCCTCGCCGGGCGCGCTGGTGAGAACCAGTTCGGGTTCCGGGGCGAGGGCGCGGATGGCCTGCTCGCGGGCGGCGGCCTGGGTGCTGCGTGCCGCAGGATTGAGGATGACTGGAATGCGCCCGTTCATGGCGCGAGCGATGCGCCGGTTTGCCGGCTTTCTCAAGTCCGGAGTCGCAACAAGCTCCTTGTCGGCCGCGCTGGCACCGCCGATGGTGGGCACCATGATGATGGAACCGCTTGCCCGCCTGGAACGCCATGCCAAACGGCTCGGCGAGATTGCCGCCGTCGCCGGCAAGTACGGCCTGTCGGAGTTCTTTGGCTTCATCAACCTCGCCTGGTTCAAGGAGCGGCTGAAGAGTGCCGATGGTCAGGCGCTTGCCGGCCTGAGCACGGAGGCGCGCATCCGGCTGGCGCTCACCGAGCTGGGCACGACCTTCATCAAGTTTGGCCAGATGCTGAGCACGCGCGCCGACCTGGTGGGCGCCGAACTCGCGGCCGAGTTGTCCGGGCTGCAGGCGAATGTGCCGGCCGAGAGTGCCGAAGCGGCGCGCACCCTGCTCGCAGCTGAACTGGGCCGGCCCATCGATGCCTGCTTTGCCTGGTTCGAAGATCAGCCGCTGGCGGCGGCCTCGATTGCTCAGGTGCATGCGGCGCGGTTGCCCACCGGCGAGGCGGTGGTCGTCAAGATCCGCCGCTCCGGCATTGAGGCCAAGGTCATCACCGATCTGGAGATCGTGCAGTTGCTCGCCGAGCTGCTGGAAAAGCATTCGCCGTCGCTGCGCGCCTACCAGCCGGTGGCCATCATCCGCCAGTTCCGTCGCGCCCTGCTGCGCGAGCTCGATTTCAGCTACGAGCGCCGCAACCTGGAGACCTTCGCGCGGCGCTTTGCCACCGAGCCGGCCGTGCACATCCCGCGCGTGTTCGAGGATCTCTGCTCGCACGAGGTCATCACCATGGAGCGGCTGCAGGGCATTCCCGGCACCGACATCGAGCGCCTGCGTCACTCGGGCGAGGACCTCGCCGAGTTCGCCCGTCGCGGCGCGAACATGTACCTGGAGATGGTCTTCCGCGACGGCTTCTACCATGCCGATCCGCACCCGGGCAACCTCATGCTGCTGCCGGGCTGTGTCGTCGGCGTGCTCGACTGCGGGCAGGTGGGACGACTCGACGATGAGCTGCGCGACGAGGTCGAGACCCTGCTGCTGGCGGTGGTGGAGAAGGATGCCGATCAGGTCACCGAATCCGTGCTGCGGCTGGGATCGGTGCCGCCGGAGTGCGACCGCAGCCGCCTGCGCACCGAACTCGACGATTTCATGGCCGACTACATCGGCCACCCGCTCAACGAGATCCATGTCGGCCAGGCGCTGAGTACCTTGATCGAGATCATCCGTCGCCATTCCATCACCCTGCCGCCACCGCTGGCCCTGCTCTTGAAAACCCTCATCCTGCTCGAGGGCACCAGCCGGCGTTTCCATCCCGATTTCAGCCTGGCCGAACTGATGGCGCCGTTCTGCCGGCGCATGGCCCTGCGCCGGCTTTCGCCCGGCCGGCTGCAGCGGCGCGCGCGGAGGTTTGTGCGCGACTGGGATCGGCTGGTCAGCACCCTGCCGCGCGATCTTGCCGACCTGCTTGCGCGTTTCCGCGACGGCACCCTGACGGTCCATCTCGATCACCGCCACCTCGATCCCATCGTCAACCGCCTGGTGCTCGGCGTGCTCACCGCAGCGATCTTCCTCGGTTCGACCGAACTGTGGAGCCGGCAGGCGCCGCCGCTGCTCTGGGGCGTTTCGGTGTTTGGCGCGCTCGGTTACCTGCTCAGTCTCTGGCTCGGCTGGCGCCTGCTGCGGGCGATCCGCAAATCGGGCAACATCGATTCGAAGGACTAGAACGAGAAGCCGACCGTCACGTGCAGCATGCCGCTGCCTTCGCCGCTGCGGCGGTCGAGGTTGTGGCCGTAGTCGACGCGCACCGGGCCAAAGGGCAGCTTGTAGCGCAGGCCGGCACCGGCGGCGGGACGGAAGTCGGTGGAGATGTCGAAGGCCGTGGTGTTTTTGTCGCGGCCGAGGCTGCCGACATCGCCGAACAGGGCGAACTCGAAGTTGGGATAAAACTCGTAGCTGAGTTCGACCGTGCCGAGCAGGGCTGAGGTGCCGCCCAGGGGGGTGCCGCCGGGGGTGAGCGGGCCGAGTTCGCGTTCGGCGAAGGCGCGCACGCTGTTGGGGCCGCCGTTGAAGACGCGCGAATCGATCGGCAAATCCTGGGCGGCGGCGCCCTGCAGGTTCATCAGCGAACCGCCGGCGGTGAAGCGCAGGCGCCGGGTCAGCGGGTGGTGCCAGGCGCCGCGCAGGTCGGTGCGGATGAAGCTGACATTCGAGCCCATGACATCGAGCGTCGTCTCCAGTCGCCCGCTGAGGAACCAGCCCTTGCGCGGCAGTACCGGGCTGTCGCGGAAGTCGAGCATCAGGCTGCCACCGAGCGTGGCAAGGGTGTACAGGTCGGGACCGATCTCCTCCTCTTCGAGCACATCGGTGGAGACGGTGTTGGCCGAGAGACCGAAGAAGCCGGTGTAGGAAAAGAAGGAGGAGAGCCGGCGCGAGACCTCCAGGTTCAGGCTGCTGCCGTAGCGCGAGTACTCGTAAAGATCGAAGTTTTCCAGGGCCAGATTGGCCGAGGCGGCATAGGGCGTGTTGAAGATGGCGGGATCGGTCAGGCGCAGGAAGCCGAGCGGACCGGCCAGGCTCCAGTTCAATTCGGCGGCCAGCGTCAGGCCGGTGTCGCGCAGGTTGGTGTTGCGGTAGTTCACGCCCGACTGCGGACCGAGGAAGGTGTCGTAGCCGACCTCAAAGCCCAGCGTGTGCGGCTGAGCCTGCTCGCCGGTGATGACGAGGTCGGCAAGGGCGTCGTCGGCCTGCTGCGGCCGCACGACCGGCGCGACGGCGAG
>JAEYYS010000245.1 GCA_023428335.1 Verrucomicrobiota bacterium
CGCCAGAGCCGGTCGTCCTGCTGCCAGGGCTGGGCGAAGCGCTCAACGTAGCCCTGCACCAGCTCGACCCAGTGAAACATGGCGGCGGGTTTCGCCGCCTGGCCGGCCTCGGCGATCAGTCCCTCGATGGCATTCCACAGCGGCCGGCCGTCGAAGGCGGCCATCTGCGGCGAACTGCTGCTGAGGATGGGGCGCTGTCCCGGCTCCTGCTCGTAGCGCACCCAGCAGCAGCGCCAGGCCTTGCCGCGCACCGCCTCGAAGGCGTTGACCATGAAGGGTGGCAGCGCCACCGCCGTGCCGGCAGCGCATTTCTGCCAGCGACCATCCACCAACACCCGCCCCTCACCCTCCAAACAGGCCAGAAAGTACATCCCGCCCTGATGCATGCGCACGATGCGGTAGGGCGCGCGCGCGGTCATCACCCCGGCATGGGCGATGCGATGCGTCTTGAGCGTGCCGCACAACGGTGCCCCGCGCAGCCAGGAGCGGCGGTCGGTCTCGTCCGCGCGCACCACCCTGAACTCGGTGTCCGGCCCATGGGTGTGGGTTTCGGATAGTTCATGGATGGAGGCGGAAGCGTGCATGAAGTCGCGATTGATGATTTATAATCTCCGATGGATGATTGGACAGACCGGTTCTGTCGGCGAGCCAAATCATCCATCGCCAATCCCAACTCCTCACCGCCATGCCCAATCCCTGGACCGGAATCGGAAATCCCTACACGAAGCAGGAAGTCGTCGACCGCCTCAAGGCCACCCTGGCCAAGGGGGAACCGATCATTGCCGCCGGTGCCGGCACCGGCATCAGCGCCAAGTTCATCGAGAAGGGTGGGGCCGACCTCATCATCATCTACAACAGCGGCCGCTTCCGCATGATGGGCCACGGCAGCACCTGCGGCCTGATGGCCTACGGCGACGCCAATGCCATCGCCATGGAGATCGGCGAGTACGAGGTGCTGCCGGTGGTCAAGGAAATCCCGGTCGTTTGCGGCGTGCACGCCACCGACCCGCGCCGGCGCATGTGGCACTGGCTGGGCCGGGTCAAGGAGATGGGCTTCAGCGGCGTCAACAACTTCCCCACCCACACGATTGTCGACGGCCACTTCCGCGGCGTGCTCGAGGAGACCGGCATGAGCGTGCAGAAGGAGTTTGAAATGGTCGGTCTGGCCACGCGCATGGACCTGTTCAGCATCGTCTACGTCGCCACCCCCGAGGAAGCGATGGAGATGGCCAGGCAGGGTGCCGATGCCGTCATCGCCCACGTCGGCACCACCGTCGGCGGCAGCATTGGCGTGGTGAATGCGGTGGTCGACTGGGACTTCACCGTCAAGCGCACCCAGGAAATCATCGATGCCGCCAGGAGCGTCAATCCGAACGTCTTCACCCTCACCCACGGCGGCCCGATCAACACACCGAAGGACGTCGAGTACATCCTCGGCAAGACCACGGCCGACGGCTTTGTCGGCGCCTCCAGCCTCGAGCGCATGGGCGTGGAGGACTCGCTCACCAGCCTGACCCGCGAATTCAAGAGCGTGCGCCGCTGAACCGGCCTCCAACCGGCCAGCCTGAAAACGAAAAAAGCGGAGCCGCGTGAGCAGCTCCGCTTTTTGGCGACCGTTGGGTCTTACTTGATCTTGGCGGCGTACTTGGCCGGATCGGCTTCGAACTTGCCCTTGCAGTTGTTGCAGCAGAACGCGACTTCCTTGCCTTCGTGGGTGGTGGTCACGGAGGGCTTGGCGGGCTTGCCGGCGACCGGGCAGGTCGTGTTGACCGGAGCGGCGGAGGCGAAGCCGGCGATGGCGAGGAGGGAGAACAGAGTTTTCATGGATGGTGTGCTAGTTTTGGGTGGGGTGGTGACGCCGCGGCGTCATGCCCCGGCCTGCCCACAACGTATCAACGCGTGGTTTTCTTGTCGCGGCTTGGTTTTCCGCGAAAAAATTTTGCGTTTTTTCAAGGCCACAAGACCAGGATGGCCAGGCCACCGGCCAGGGCGACCGCCATCGCCGGCAGGGCGGCGCGACGGAAGAGCGAGGCTCCGAGCACCGCGACCAGTCCCATTTTGAACAGCAGATTGGCGAGGCCGCCGACCAGGATCATGCGCCAGGCAGTGTTCGGCTCCAGGTGACCGGTGCTGACCAGGCGGGAGGTCGACAGCGTGATGGCATCCATGTCGGTCAGGCCGGACAGGGCGGCGGCCAGGTAGAGGCCGGCGGCGCCGAGATGCTGGCGCGCGGCGGCGACCCCCACCAGAACGAGGGCATAGAGCAGGCCGAAGACGACCGCACCCTTCAACTCCGAAGGCGGCGCCTCTTCAACGCCCACCCCGCCCTGCCGCCGCGCCCATCCGTAAACCACGGCGGCCACCAGCGCGAACCAGGCCGTCATGGCCAGCAGCGGCGGCAGAAGCAGGGTCCAGTGCGCCGGCGCAGCGAAGCGGATTTCCGCCAAAACCCGCAGGAAGACAAAGGCGGAGGCGATGACACTGACCGCCGCCAACCCCTGGCTGCCGGCGCCCTTGCCACGGCTGCGCCGGGCGACACTGGCCGTCGTGGCCGTGCTCGAAACAAGGCCGCCGAGCAGGCCCGCCAGCAGAGCGCCGCGCTCGCCGCCAAGGAACTTGCCAGCCAGGTAACCGGCCAGGCTGATGCCGACGATGAGCACCACCATCAACCAGATGGCGAAGGGGTTGAGCACCCCGAGGTAGCCCATCGCCTGGTTCGGCAGCACGGGCAGGATCACCAGGCCAGCCAGCACGAGGCGCGTGATCTCGCGCAGGTCATCCTCGCCGATGCGGTACACCATCGCATGCAGCCGCTTTTTGCTGTGCAGCAGCACCATGACGACGCCCGCCACCACCACGGCCTCCAACCGGTGGCCAAGCATGATGACGATGCCGACCGCGAACATGACCAGCATCGCCATCTCGGTGGTCAGCCCGATGTCCGGGTCCTGCTGCTTGCGCTCGCCCAGGTTGCCGAGAATGACCATGGCGGCAAAGGCCAGGAAACCCGCGGCGATGACCCAGCCACCAAACGCCAGACCGATCAGGCCGGCCAGCGCGCCAAACAGGGTCAGCAGCGCGAAGGTGCGGATGCCCGCCACCTGGCTGCGCACCCACTCGCGCTGCAGGCCGACCAGCAGACCGAGGGCGAGCGCAGTGGCCAGCGACGGCAGCACCTCGGTGGCGGCGGGCAGCGATGAAGACATCATGCCTCATCCTAGCCGCAGCCCCGGGGCTCGTTCAAGCAGCGCTTGGGGCGTCGCACGAAGGCCGGCCAAACCCAGGCTTGCCCGCCGGCGCAATCTCGGCTTCAGAACGCCCATGCTGGAACTCGTTCTCCGCCCTGAAGGCAGGCTGCTCGCCGAGGGGCGGCCAGGCCAGGAGAGCGAGGCACGGTTAAGCCAGGCCGCCGCACAGGGCATCGCCCCGCTCCTGCTGACCCTCGGCACGGAGACCCTCGAGGCCGAACTCGACCTGCCCTGGCGCTGGCTGCGCGACTGGGCCTGCCGCTGCCTCGCCGCGCTCTGCCAGCACGGCGCCGCCGCCCCCGTCCCAGACATCGCGGCCTGCGAGGCCCACGCCGCCGCCGTGCCGCCCTTCCCGGGCGCCGAGCATGTGACCGCCACGTGGCTGCAGGAGATCTGGCAGGCCCTCGCCGCCGAGGTCGCCGAACGCGCCAGCGGCCATGCCGGAGGCCTGGCCGACTGGCTGCGCAGCCGCCATGCCGCCTGGCAGGCCGTGGGCCGGATCAGCTTTCACCTGGCGGAAAATCCGACCGATCGCGAGCGACCCTTCGCCTTCCTCGCCACCTACAGCGAAGGACTCAATGCCGCCGGCCAGCCCCGCCACCTGCCGCTGGCGCGCGCCCTGCAGCAACTGGCCGGTGATCCCGCCGCGCTCGACCGCCTGCTCGCCCCCGTGCGCCGCGCCACGGCAGAATGCCCCCTGCTGCGCGAGTGGCTCGAGTCCCGCCGCCTGTTTCAACCGCTCGCCCTGACCGCGGGCGAAGCCTGGCGACTGCTGCGCGAAAGCGAAGCCCTGCGCGCGGTCGGCATCGTCGTCAAGCTGCCCGACTGGTGGCGCGCCGGCCGCGGACCGCGCCCGGCGGTGGCCGTCCGGCTCGACCTGCCGCCACAGACCTCCCTGCATGCCGGTGCCCTGTTGCGCTTCCGCATTGAGCGCAGCCTCAATGGCGAGCCGCTCAGCG
>JAEYYS010000031.1 GCA_023428335.1 Verrucomicrobiota bacterium
CTGCTGTTCAGCGACCGCGCCGACCTGCTCGGCGATGAGGCCTACTACTGGGACTGGGGCAGGCAGCCGGACTGGGGTTACTTCAGCAAGCCGCCCATGATTGGCTGGCTCATGGCCGTGGTCGGCCAGCTCACGGGCCATGCCGAATGGGGCATCCGCCTGGCGCCGCTGCTCTTCGGCACCGCCACCCTGGCCACCGCCTTCACCCTGGCGCGACGGCTGTTTGGCGCCCGCACCGCCTGCCTCGCCGGCCTGCTGCTCGCGCTGACGCCCGGCAATGCCGGTCTCAACCTGTTCTTCACCATCGACGCCCCTCTCCTGCTCGCCTGGTCCTGCGGCCTGCTCTGCACCTGGCTGGCGATCGAGCAACCGCGGCGCCTGCTGCCCTGGGCCGGTCTGGCCCTCGCCCTCGGCTTCGGCGTGCTCAGCAAGCAGATGATGCTGGTTTTTCCAGTCCTGCTCCTGCTCTTCGCTCTCGTCTCGCCCACCGACCGACCGCAGCTGCGCAACCCGCGGCTCTGGCTGGCCGTGCTCGCCGGCGCGGCCTGCCTGCTGCCAGTGCTCGACTGGAACCGCCGGCACCACTGGATCACCATCGAGCACACCAAGCACCACTTCGACAGCGAGAGCCTCGGCTTCGGCGACTGGCTGGCGCGCACCCTGGAGTTCCCTGCGGTGCAGGCCCTGGTGTACACGCCAGTCACCTTCGCCGCCCTGGTCACGGTCGCCTGGCTTGGCCTGCGCCGCTGGCGCGAGCTCGGCCGGGCGGAACGCTTCCTGCTGATCTTTTCGGTGCCGCCGCTGCTCGGTTTCCTGCTGCTGTCGCTGCGCCAGCACATCAATCCCAATTGGCCCGCCGTGTTCTACCTGCCGCTCTTCCTGCTCGCCGCCGCCTGGCTCGACGGCCGCCTCAGCGGCCTGCCCACCGCGCGGCCCGGCTGGCGGCGCGCCTGCCTGCGCAGCGCCGCCGCCATCACCGTCGTCCTGCACCTGACCCTCGGCGCCATCCTGCTCGGCGCCCTGCCCGCCCCCGGCAAGATCGCCGAAACCCAGGGCTGGAGCGAGACCGGCCGCCGCGCCGGCGCCTTCCTCGAACGCGTGCCACGCCCGCAGCACACCTTTGTGCTCGTCGCCGGCTACCGCTACGACGCCGCCCAACTCGCCTTCACCCTGCCCCAGCAGCCGCGTGTCTACCGCTGGAGCAAGTCGGAGGGCATCGACTCCCAGTATGAAGTCTGGCCCGGCCCCGAGGAACGCCTCGGCGACGACGCCCTCATCCTTCAGGCCGGCAAGGCCGCACCGCGCCCCCTGGCCGCCCGCCTGGCCGGCCGCTTTGCAGCCGTGGAAACCCTCGGCCGCGTCGAGGTGCCGCTGGAGGGCGGCCGCCTGCGCACTTTCGATGTCTTTCTCGGCCGCCATCTGCAAACCTGGCCCAAACCCGGAGGCACCGGCTCATGATGGACTGGGACCTGCAATGGCTGCTGCGCATCAACCGGGAGTGGGCCCATCCGCTGCTCGACTGGCTGATGCCCGCGGTGTCCTCCATCCACGCCTGGCTGCCCCTGCTCGTGCTCGCCGGCCTCTGGCTGGCTTGGCGCGGCGGCCGCGAAGGCCGGCACTTCCTGCTCTGCATGACCGTGGCGATCTGCCTGGGCGACGGGCTGGTCTCGAACGGCCTCAAGTATGCGGTCGGCCGCGTCCGCCCGCAGGATGTCACCAGCGAAGTCACGGTTCGCGACCTCGGCAAGGCCTGGCCGGAGTTCGTCCGTCTGTTCAAGGCACCGACGCAGCGGCCGGGGCGACCCAAGCCGGTCGAGCATGGCAAGTCCTTCCCGAGCAGCCACACGGTCAACCTGTTCGCCGCCGCCATGGTCATCGCCCACTTCCGCCGCGGCTGGGGCGCGCTGGCCTTCAGTCTCGCCATCCTCGTCGGTTACTCGCGCATCTACGTCGGCGCCCACTGGCCGAGCGATGTCGTGCCGTCAATCGGCCTCGGCCTGCTGGTCGGCTGGTGCGCGGTGTGGATCGTCCGCCGCGGTCTCGCCTGGTGGACTCGCCGAACCGCAGGCCAAGCCTGAGCGCGTTTCTGGGTTGCCTTCGCCGCGCGGCTGCCGCTAGGCTGCTGGCATGTCCCTGCCGCGTTTTGCCGTCTTCCTGCTCGTCCTGACGACCTGCCTGCAGGCCGCCACCCCGCCCAACCTCGTCTTCGTGCTCGCCGACGACATGGGCTACGGCGACCTCGGCTGCACCGGCAGCACCGACATCCGCACGCCGAACATCGACCGCCTCGCCGCGGAGGGTGTGCGCTTCACCGATTTCTACGCCAACGCGCCGGTGTGCACGCCGACCCGCGTCGGCTTCATGACCGGCCGCTGGCAGCAGCGCACCGGCATCGAGTTCGCCTTCGGCTACCAGGTGGAGCAGTGGCGCAAGGTCGGCAGCGACTGGGTGCCGGAGCCCGACATCCACGGGCTTGGCCTGCCCGAGGGCGAAACCACGGTCGCCCAGCGCCTGCAAAAGGCCGGCTACGCCACCGCTGCCTTCGGCAAGTGGCACCTCGGCTACAAGGACGAGTACAATCCGCTGAAACGCGGCTTCGACCAATACTTCGGTGAACTGCTCGGCCATGCCGACTACTATCGCCACCACTACTACGACGGCACCCAGGCCCTGCGCGACGGCCTGCGGCCGGTCAAGGTCGAGGGCTACTTCACCGACCTGATCAACGAGCGCGCCGTGCGCTTTGTCCGCGAGCAGGGCAAGCGGCCGTTTTTCCTCTACGTGCCCCACCTCGCCCTGCACGCCCCCTTCCAGCCGCCGGACACCCCGGGCACACCGGTCGTCACCAAGGAGAACATGCTTGAAGGCAGCCGCGCCATCTACAAGGCCATGCTGGAACGTGTCGATCTGGGGGTCGGCCAACTGCTGGCCGAACTGGAAAAGCAGGGCGTGCTCGACAACACCCTGTTTGTCTTTTCCAGCGACAACGGCGGCGAGCGCTACGCCAGCAATGCACCGTTTTTCCATCACAAGGCCACCCTCTGGGAGGGCGGCATCCGCGTGCCCTGCCTGATGCGCTGGCCGGCGCGCCTGCCCAAGGGCGCCATCTGCAACGCCCCCGCCATCACCATGGACCTGCACGCCACCTTCCTGAAGGCCGCAGGCCTGGAACTGCCGGCCGAGCGCCCCCTCGATGGCATCGACCTCGTGCCGCTGGCGCGCGGCGAGGCGGAAGCGGCCGAGCGCGACCTGTGCTGGCGCATGGACCGCAGCAACCGCAAGATGAAGGCGATCCGCCGCGGCACCTGGAAGTACGTCAACGACGGCGGCAGCATGGACCTGCTCTTCGATCTTGCCACCGACCCCGGCGAGCGCGTCAACCAGGGCTGGCGTCATCCCGAGGTCCTGCGCGACCTCAAGGTCAGGCTGGCAGGCTGGGAGGCGGAGATGGATGCCGGAGAAAAAACGATCCGGGTGCGTTGACCGCCGCTGACGCGCAACCAACGATTTGTTTGGTTTGCGATAAAGTGCGCTTTGCTTGGCGTTATTGCCGGGTGATGAAACTTTCGTGTCTGCTCGCCGCCCTCACCCTCACCGCCGCCGGCCTGCAGGCGGCCCCCGCCCCTGCGGAGGCCGCCCGCCGCATCGACGCCCTGCTTGAGGCCGACTGGAAAAAGCACAACCTCCAGGGCAACCCGGAGGCCGATGACGCCACCTTCGTGCGCCGCATCCACCTCGACCTCATCGGCCGCATCCCGACCAGCCGTGAGACCGGCGACTTCCTCGCCTCCAAGGATCCCGCCAAGCGCGCCAAGCTGATCGACAAACTGCTCGCCTCCGAAGGCTACGTGCAGCACTTCTACAACTACTGGGCCGACGTCCTGCGCGTGCAAACCAACGGCCAGCAGGCCGGCCCGATCACCGGCGCCGCCTACGCCGGCTACCTGAAGGAGGCCCTGCGCACCAACAAGCCCTACGACAGTCTCGTGCGCGAACTGGTCACCGCCGAGGGCAAGGCCTGGGACAACGGCGCCATCGGTTACTACATGCGCGACCGCGGCATGCCGCTCGACAACATGGCCAACACCGTGCGCGTCTTCCTCGGCACCCGCATCGAATGCGCCCAGTGCCACAACCACCCCTTCGACAAGTGGACGCAGATGCAGTTCTACCAGATGGCGGCCTTCACCTACAACGTCGAGACCCAGGACTACTACGGGGGGGCGATCGACGAGGTGCGCGAGCTGCTGCGCGGCCAGGAGGCCGAACTGCGCGCCCAGTTCAAGGAGCCGCCGCGCCCGCGCAAGACCCGCCAGATGAGCGCCGAGGAATGGGCGAAACTCGACAAGGAATACAAGGCCAAGGTCGCCGAGGTGAACCGCCAGCGCGATGAGGCGCGCCAGAAACTGCGCCGCGAGCAGCGCAACTACCAGGAGGCGATGACCGACGTGCGTAACACCATGCGCTACACCGCCGTCGGCAGCCGCGACCGCCGCCTCACCCTGCCGCACGGCTACCAGTACCGCGATGCCAAGCCGCGCTCCACCGTCGAGTCCGCGGTCATGATGGGTCACGAAACCGTCACCCAGCCCGGCGAAACGCCGCTGCAGGCCTACGCCCGCTGGATGACCTCGCCGGACAATCCGCGCTTCACCTCAGTCATCGCCAACCGCCTGTGGAAAAAGGCCTTCGGCCTCGCCCTCATCGAACCGCTCGACGAACTCATGGATGGCACCACGCCAATGATTCCCGAGCTGCAGACGCACCTGGAGGGCCTGATGAAGGAAGTCGGCTACGACATGAAGGCCTACCTGCGTGTGCTCTTCAACACCTCCGCCTACCAGCGCCAGGTCACCCGCGACGACGTCGCTCCGGGCGTCGCCTACCACTTCACCGGCCCGCTGCTCCGGCGCATGACCGCCGAACAGATGTGGGACTCCTTTGTCACCCTCATCAACCCCAACCCGGACATGCCCAACCTGCGCCTGCGCGAGGACGCCGAACAGCGCATCCTGCAGGCCCGCAAGAACGCCGACGGCGTCGATGCCCTCAGCGTCGAAGAGGCCCTGCGCGGCATCAAGCTCAGCGCTGCCGTGTACGATCGCAACCGTGAGCGCACCGAAGCCGCCCAGAAGAAGTACCTCGAAGCCCGCGTCCGCCACAAGGACCTCGAGGAGGCGGCCGACCTGCTCAAGCCCGGTCCCGAACGCGATGCCGCCGTGGCCAAGGTCGCCGAGGCGCGCAAGCAGGTCGACGAACTGCGCCGTGAAGTGAATGAAATTCAGAACGAGGGCCGCCTCACCTCCACCCAGGAGATCCTCGTCGCCGGCCACAAGAAACTCTATGAAAAGGTCACCGGCAAACCCTACGCCGGCAGTGCCGGTGCCGGCAGCGCCGAACTGCCTGCCGCCATGGCCGGCGACAGCATGATGATGATGGCCAGCGGCGTGCGCGCCGAACGCGTCAGCGTCCCCGGCTACGACCGCCCCGAACTGAGCCCCGAGCAGCGCAAGGCGCGTGAGCAGGCCGCCCGCGAAGGCTACGCCGAGGAAGCGGCCTTCTATGGTCTGCCGGACAAGGAACGGAAGGACTACTTCCGCTCGCGCGACCAGCAGAACCGCACCTACGTGCGCGCCGCCGAGGAACAGAGCCCGGCACCGCGCGGCCACCCGCTGCGCGATTTCGGTCAGAGCGATCGCGAGACCATCGAAAACGCCAACAGCGACGCCAGCGTGCCGCAGAGCCTGTTCCTGATGAATGGCAACCTGCTGCCCAACATCCTCCACCGCCACAGCCAGCTCATGCTGTCGATCCGCAAGGCCCCCTACCCCGATGACAAGGTCGAAGCCGCCTACCTGGCCCTGCTGTCGCGCCCACCGTCCGCCCGTGAAAAGGAAGTCTGGGGCAAGGCCGCCGACCAGGGCCTGACCCAGATCGAAGACCTCATCTACGCCCTGCTCAACACCCAGCAATTCATCTTCATCCAGTAACAGCATGGAGCACGGAGACCAAACTCTCCACTCTCCACTCTCCACTTTCCGTCCTCCGCCATGAAACACGAACTCGCCACCCAACTGCTCCGGTCCGGTGAAATCACCCGCCGCGACTTCGCCGCCAAAACGGCTTCCTCCCTGCTCGGCGTCGGCCTGCTCGGCCAGTCGCTGTCCAGCCGCTCCTTCGCCGCCTTCGAGCAGTCCTCGAAGCTGCGCCAGGCGGCCACCGCCAAGAACGTCATCTACCTCTACATGAGCGGCGGCCAGACCCATCTCGACACCTGGGATCCGAAGCCCGGCACCGAGACCGGCGGCCCGACCCAGGCGATCAAGACCAGCGCCGACGGCGTCCAGCTCGCCGAGAACCTGCCGCTCACCGCCCGCCAGATGCACCATGGCACGGTCTTCCGCTCGCTCAGCTCCACCCAGGGCGCGCACGAGCAGGGCAACTACATGATGCACACCAGCTACGAGCTGCGCGGCACCATCCGTCACCCCGGCATGGGCGCCTGGCTGAACGTCTTTCAGGGCGGCGGCAACAGCACCCTGCCCAAGTATGTCTACGTCGGCAACGACAGTCGCCACCCCGGCGCCGGCTTCTTCCCCGCCGCGCAGAGCCCACTCTTCGTCAACAACCCGGAGGCCGGCCTCAAAAACGTCAAACTCCAGCCCGGCCTCACCCAGGAGAAGTTCGACGCCCGCCTGCGCCTCGCCGCCGATCTCGACGCCGACTTCCGCAGCACCTTCCCGCATCGCAACGTCAAGGCCTACGCCGACATGTACGACGACGCCATCGCCATGATGCGCTCCGAGGACCTGAAGGCCTTCGAACTCACCGAGGAGAGCGCCGACCTGCGTGCCGCCTACGGCCGCAGCCCCTTCGGCCAGGGCTGCCTGCTCGCCCGCCGCCTCGTCGAGCGCGGCGTCCGCTTTGTCGAGGTCTCCCTCGGCGGCTGGGACACCCACAACGCCAACTTCGTGCGCGTGCCCGAACTCTGCGAAACCCTCGACCGCGGCCTCGCCACCCTGCTCGACGACCTCCACCAGCGCGGCCTGCTCGAGGAAACCCTCGTCGTTGTGGCCACTGAGTTCGGCCGCACCCCCGAGATCAACCAGAACGTCGGCCGCGACCACTACCCGAAGGCCTTCTCCGCCGCCATGTTTGGTGGCGGCGTCCGCGGCGGCCATGTCCACGGCCAAACCGATGCGGAAGGCCGCGAGGTCGTCGCCGACAAGGTCAAGATCCAGGACTTCAACGCCACCATCGCCTACGCCCTCGGGCTGCCGCTCGACCAGGTGGTGTACAGCCCGAGCAAACGCCCCTTCACCATCGCCGACAAGGGCCAGCCGCTCACCAGCGTCTTCGCCTAAGTCTTCCCTTCAGGGACTCGCGCGGCTCCGCCTCACCCGGCGGAGCCGCTGCTTTTTGGGCGCAGGCCAGCACCGGCAAACCCTGCCAGC
>JAEYYS010000077.1 GCA_023428335.1 Verrucomicrobiota bacterium
CTCCGAGCCGATCTGCTTGGGGAAGGTCTGCAGGATGCCGATGCCGGGGTTCTTCTCCATGATGCGCACCATGGCGTTGAGCAGCCCGCCGGACATGAGGCTGTCGGCATCGAGCACGACCATGTAGCGGTAGCGACGGCCCCAGCGGCGGCAGAAGTCGCTGACGTTGCCGCTCTTGCGGTTGATCGGCTTGCGCCGCTTGCGGTAGAAGATGCGGCCGAAGGCGTCGAGCTGGCGGCAAAGCTCGAGCCAGGCGCTTTCCTCCTCGATCCACTGGCTGGTCTGATCGGAGTCGCTGAGGATGTAGAAATCGTAGTTGGCGGCCTGGCCGGTGGCTTCGAGCGAGAGGTAAATGGAGCGCAGGCCCTCGAAGACGCGGGTGACGTCCTCGTTGTAGATGGGCATGACGATGGCCGTGCCGGCGGTGATGGGTTGCTCGTGCTCCTCGGGCGTCAGGCTGCGCCAGAGATCAAGCGGATCATGGCTGGGCCGGTTCATCAGCCAGACGCCGAAGAGGGCGGTCCAGAAGCCGGTGTTGAGCTGGTAGTACAGCGGCACAAAGGCCGCCAGCAGCGCCCATTCCGACCAGCGCATGCCGTGCTCGGACAGATAGACGTACATCAGCCAGACGCCGGCGATGGTGCCGAGACCGACGAAGGAAAAGAAGGTCGCCCGGCGGGTGCGCGCGACGCGCCGCGGTGGCAGGCCCTGGCTGGGGCTGAGGAGGGTGGTGTGGGAGCCGGCGGCGCTCATCGCAGCAGCAGATAGAGGTAGCCGAGCACCGAGCCGGCAATGGTGATCAGCAGCGCGTAGCGCAGCATCGGGTGGCGACCGAGGGTTTCGAAAGTGTCCTCGGCGACTTCCGAGACGATGCCGAGATCGATGTCGCGCGGGGTCATCTTGGAGACCTGCATGCCGGGGCCGGAGGTGCGCACGGCAGAGCGCATGGCCTCGGCCATGTCCTCGGGCAGGTTTTCATCGTCGAGGAAAAAGTGCGGCCAGCGCGCCGGCCCGCCGCTCAAGTAGAAGCCGAGACGGCCGGCCGCCTCAATCTGGGCCTCGCTGAGGTTGAGGTCGCGATAAATCGTGCCGAGCCAGTCGCGCAGCATGAGCCGGGCTTGCTCGATCGAATGCGCCGTGGGGGTGCGTGTGGAATCGACCGCATGCGCCTCGGCAGCGCGGCGCAGCGTCTCCAGGATCAACTGCGTGCGCCGGATGCGGTTGTGCAACTGGTAGGAGCGAAAGTAGTCGGCGAGTCGCGCGTAGGCCTCGTTCCACTCCTCCTCGGTGCCCGTGGCGGGCGCGAACTGGATGTTTACCGCCTCCATTGGTACTGCCAGCGTTCGGAGATGACTTCAGCGCCGTCATGCATTTCGCAGGTCAACTCAAGCTGCGTGGCGTCGGCGGGCACGTCCAGTTTGAAGAAGGCGCGCCAGCCGCCGGTCTCGGCATTGGCCATGACCCGGGCGTCGAGCAGCTTGGCCGCGCCCGGGTTCACGCGCACCTGCGGCAGCCAGCCCTCGGGCTTCGCCTTGGCCGGCTTGCCGGGGCTGAAGTCGAGCACGTACAGGTGGTCATCGGAATCCATGACAAAACCGCGGCGGGTCGCCAGCACCTTGCACAGGCCGCCCGGCTCATGGCCGCCATGCCAGAGCAGGCGGTACTCGAACCGCAGCGGTGCGTCGGGCGATTCCGGCAGCGTCTCGGGTTTCCACATGGCGACAATGTTGTCCCAGGTCTCCTCGCCGGTGGGCAGTTCCACCAGAACGACCGAGCCCTTGCCGAAGCCGCTCACCGGCTCGACCCAGACCGAGGGTCGCTGGTGGTAGCGGGCCTCAAGATCCTGGAAGTGGGCGAAATCGCGGTCACGGCCGGCCAGACCGAAGCCCTTGAGTTGCTCGGTCTGGAAGAAGCTGAGCCGGGTGTCGCGGCCGACATCGAGCGGCCGCCAGATCGACGGCCCATCGGCGATCTCGATCTGCAAGCCGTCGGAATCGTGCACTTCGGGACGGAAATCGTAGGGCTTGGGATGGCTGTTTTCGCCATACCAGAACATGCTGGAGAAGGGGGCAATGCCGAGCATTTCCACCTTGCGGCGCAGGAACAGCGTGCCGCGCACCTGCATCTCGGTCGTGCGCCCGGGTTTGGCAGTGAATTCGTAGGCACCGGTCAGGCTCGGGCCATCGAGCAGGGCGAGCAGGCGGAAGCGGTCATCGCCCGGGCGCGGCTTGGCCAGCCAGAAGCGGGTGAAATCCGGGAACTCCTCGGGGGCACCGCCGACGGTGTTGACGGCGATGCCGCGCGCCGAGATGCCGTAACCGAGCTCCGTGGTGACGGCTCGATAGTAACTGGCGCCCATGAAAACAAGGAATTCGAAGCGGCGGTCGAGAAAGCTGTCGGGGGCCAGCACACGGAAACCCGCGTAACCGGCGGGATTGGCCACCCCATCCGGCACGGCCAGCTCACCGTAGTCGAACAGGCCGCGGTCGAAGGCCACCGGGGCCGAGGTGCCGGCGTCGAGCTGATGAAAACGCACCGGCTTCTTGAACATCCAGCCAGGATGGAAGAACTCGACCCGAAAGGTGTCTCCTGCCCCGCCGAAGAGAGCGCGCTCGGGCCGGAAGCGGATCTGCCGGTGGCCATCGTAGTTGAGCTTCTCAAAGAAAGGATCCAGGTCGTGCGGCACCGGCTCGTGCGGCCGGCGCGCCAGGGCGGCGGCAAGCGCCTCCAAGCCGGCATGGTCGGTGACATCTTCCGGCCGCGGTTCGGCAGCGGGGGCGAGGGCGGCCAGGCAGGCCGCAAACAGAACGGGACGTCCTGCGGGAAGGTGTTGACTCATAGGGGCTGCAAGCAGCGATGCCGGAGCATGCCACAAACCGCCCAACCGTCAACTGAGTCTGCAAGAAACACACCAGACAGAACGTAGGGCGGCGTCCGCTCCGATTTGAGCGAACGCCGCCTTCAGACTTGGAAGAACCGAAACTCAAGGCTGCAGTTTACGGGCGACATGGACGCCGCCACCCACAGAC
>JAEYYS010000260.1 GCA_023428335.1 Verrucomicrobiota bacterium
CCGGCTGGTGGGTCGGGCCGTCCTCGCCGACGCCGACGCTGTCATGGGTGAAGATGTAGGTGACCGGCAACTTGGCGAGCGCGGCCAGGCGGATGCTCGGGCGGCAGTAGTCGGCAAACACCAGGAAGGTGGCGCCGCTGGCGAGGAAGAGACCGTCGTAGGCGATGCCGTTGCAGATGGCACCCATGGCGTGCTCGCGGATGCCGAACCAGATGTTGCGACCAGTCGGGTTGGCGGCGGAGAAATCGCCCCCGTCCTTGAGGTAGTTCTTGGTCGAGCCGAACAGGTCGGCGCTGCCGGTGATCAGGTGCGGCACCGCCTTGGCGATGTGGTTGAGGATCTCGCCGCCGCTGTTGCGGGTGGCGGCCTTGCCCTCGGCCGGCGATTCAGGCACCAGCTTGAGCAGGTCCTCGGCCTTGAGTCCACCGTCGCAGGCGGCCTTCAGCTCGGCGGCCTTCTCCGGGTTGGCGGCGGCCCAGGCGGCAAAGGTCTGGTTCCACTCGGCATGGGCGGCGGCACGCTGCGCCTTCAAGCCGGCGAAGTAGTCCTTCACCGCATCGCTGACGTAAAAATGCGTGCCTTCCGGCAGGCCGAGGCCCTGCTTGGCGGCGTCGATGAACTTGGCGCCGCCCTCGCCGTGGCCCTTGGCGGTGCCGGCGACTTCCGGGATGCCCTTGGCGATGACGGTCTTGGCGATGAGGATCTTCGGCTTGCCGTTGTCATCGGCCTTGGCCTTGTCGATGGCGGCGCCGAGCGCGCTGAGATCGTGACCGTCGACGGTGACCGCGTCCCAGCCGAGGGCGGTGAACAGGGCCTGAGTGTCCTCGCTCTGGGTCACCTTGGCCATGGCGTCGAGGGTGACGTCGTTGGAATCAAAGATGAGGATGAGGTTGTCGAGACCGTTGTGGGCGGCGAAGGCGACCGCCTCGCGGGCGACGCCTTCCTGCAGGCAGCCGTCGCCGGCGAGGGCGATGACGTGGTGATTGAGGATTTGGTGCTCGGCGGTGTTGTACTTGGCGGCGGCCATCTTGCCGGAGAGCGCGTAGCCGACGGCATTGCCAATGCCCTGGCCGAGCGGTCCCGTGGTGCACTCGACGCCCGGCGTCTCATGGAACTCGGGGTGACCGGGGGTGGTCGAATGCAGGACGCGGAAGTTCTTCACCTGCTCCAGCGGCAGGTCATAGCCGCTCAGGTGCAGCCAGCCGTAGAGGAACATCGAGCCGTGGCCGGCGGAAAGGATGAAGCGGTCGCGGTTGAGCCACTGCGGATCGGCGGGATCGCAGACAAGCTTGTCGCCAAACAAAACGGCGCCGATGTCAGCGGCGCCGAGCGGCAGGCCGAGGTGGCCGGAGGAGCACTTGTGGACGGCGTCCATGGCGAGGCCACGGGCTTCGTTGGCGGCTTGGGCGAGGAGGGAGGTGTTCATGTCGGAGGATGGCGCCGGCGGCGCGATGGATTCGGGTTTGTTGAAAGAAGCGCCAGAAGCGGCCGGGCGCGCGGAGGGGCGTTCTTTAGCGCCCGACCGGCCGGTTTCAAGCAGGAATGGAAGCCGGGTCACCAGCGTCACTGGCGTTTTCTTCCAGCCAGGAATTCAGGATCTTGAGATGATCCACGAAAGTCAAATGCTCGAAACTGTGACCGAGTTTGTGAAGAATGCTCGCCCACTCCCGGCTTAGGTTCCTCAGAAGCTTGTTCAATTTTTTATCCCCAGGAAAATCCCGATTCCTTAGATTGGTGGCAAGCCAGTTGCGCACCGCTGCAACCACCTTTTGCGGTTGATCATCATGGCTGCGGATATCCTGGCCTGCGATGTCCGATAGAAAGGTTTGGTACCGGTAACGCTCCCTGTCCAGAATGAGAGTGAGCGCCTTTTGCTGTTGTCCGTGCTTGACGCCCAGAAAAAGCCCGAGCTCAAACGGCATGTTGAACCTGGGAAGTCCGCTCACTTGATCCGATTCTGTTCGGCTGATGTCATGAATGCCAAAATCGCATTCCTCGATGATTTTTTTGATTTTGTGCAGCCGAACTTCGGCACCGTTATCCTCTTCCAAGGCACAGCGTGGCCGCATGCCACAGGCCAGGAGGGTGAACAAAATGGCCTGAAAAATCGGCTGATAATCGCTGTCGAAAGGACAGTTGATGAACACATCGACAGGCTGAACCTGGGCCGCCATGAATCACTTCTTGAGCTTGGCAAGCCTCTCTTCCTTCACCGCCTTCACGGCAGACCTAACCTGGCTGAGCTTCAGCGATGCTTTTCCCTTCGGAGGTGGTGCCAGACGAATCTTGACTCCGTCGATGACAATCACCTCGGCAGAGGTTTTCCGGGTTTTGTTGGAAACCTTCAACATGAAACCAATGAAGATCAAACCGGCCCATTTGCAACCGTTTCCCTTCCCCGAGCCGAGCCGCCTCACCAGCCCAGCGCGCGGCCCACCTGGAAGACGGCGAAGGCGAGCAGCCAGGCGGTGCCACTCAGATAAGCCAGCTGGAAGCCGGCCCATTTCCACGAACCGGTCTCGCGTTTGACGATGGCCAGGGTGCTGACGCACTGCATGGCGAAGACGTAAAACACCAGCAGGCTGACGCAGACCAGCGGCCGGTACACCGGCGTGCCGTCGGCCCGGCGCTCGCCCTGGATGCGCTCGCGCAGCGGCGTCATGTCCTCGTCATCGCCGGCACCGACCGCATACACCACGGCCATGGTGTTCACGAACAGCTCACGCGCGGCGAAGCTGCCGATCAGGCCGATGCCGATCTTCCAGTCGTAGCCGAGCGGGGCGATGAGCGGCTCGATCAGGTGGCCGGCGCGACCGGCAAAACTCTGCGCCAGCTGGCGCGATTTCAGGCCGGCCAGCTCGTCGTTCGCGGCTGCGAGCGCCGCGGCGTCGCCAGCGGCTTCGAGCGCTTCCAGGCGTTGCTCCACCTGCTCCGCCTCGGCCAGCAGCGCGCGGTCCTTGGGGTAGGTCGAGGCCGCCCAGATGAGGATCGACATGCCGAAGATGATGGTGCCGGCGCGCACCAGGAAGGCCTTGGCGCGCTGCCAGACCTGGAACAGGATCGCCTTCAGCGACGGCCGCTTGTAGTTCGGCATCTCCAGGATCATCGGCGCGTTGGCACCGCGCAGGATGCGACGATTGAACAGCCAGGCGAAGCCGAAGGCGGCGAAGGTGCCGAGGGCGTACAGACCGACCATGGCACCGGCGCGCGCCCAGGCGGAGACGCTCTCGGGCATGAGCGCGGCGATGAGCAGCAGGTACACCGGCAGGCGCGCCGAGCAGCTTGCCAGCGGCGCGATGAGGATGGTGATGAGCCGGTCCTTCGGGCTGTCGATGGTACGCGTCGCCATCACCCCCGGCACCGCACAGGCATAGCTGCTCAGGAAGGGCAAAAAGGCCTTGCCGTTGAGGCCGACGACACTCATCAGCCGGTCCATGATGAAGGCCAGCCGCGCCATGTAGCCTGTGTCCTCCATGATGCCAATGAAGAAGAACAGGATGCGGATCTGCGGCAGGAACACGACGACGCCGGCAACGCCGTTGACGGCGCCGTCGACCAGCAAATCGCGCAGGTCGCCCGGCGGCATTGCCGCGGTGATGGCATTGCCGAGGGCGGCAAAGGCTTCCTCGATCCAGCCCATCGGACCCTCGGCGACCCGGAAGATCAGGTAAAACAGGAAGGCCAGAATGCCGAGCAGGACCGCGCCACCGAAGACCGGATGCAGCAGGAAACGGTCGAGCTTGTGGGTGAAGGTCCGCACCTCCTGCTCCGGCCGCACCAGCACGGCGGCGGTGAGTTTTTCAATGGCGGCATAGCGGTCGGCCACCAGCTGGTCCTCCCAGCCGGGGTGGTCGCGCTCGAGCGCCTCGCGCGCGGTGCGGATCTGCGCCAGATGACCGTCCTCAAAGCCGTCGTGCAGCGGATTGTGGTCGGCCATCAGATAGATGGGCTCGAGCAGCGTGGCACGGTCGTGAATGGCGCCGTCGGCAGCGAGCTGGTCGCGGCGGCGTTCGAGCGCGGCGCGCAGGTCGGCCGGCAGCGGCGCCGAATGCCAGCGCGGCTTCGGCAGGTCTTCGCGACTGATGGCGACCCGCAGTTCCAAAAAGCCGCGGCCACTGACCGCCTCCATGGGCACGACCGGCACCCCGAGTTCCTCGGACAGGCGCGGTAGGTCGATCCGCCACTGCTTGTGGGCGGCGACGTCCATCATGTTGAGCACCAGCACCGTCGGCAGACCGAGTTCGAGCACCTGGCTGAGCAGGTACAAATTGCGCTCCAGATTGGAGGCATCGGCGACAAACAGAATGCGGTCCGGTCGCGGGGTGTCGCTGCGACGGCCGAGCAGGACATCGCGCAGCACGGCCTCATCGGGGCTGCGTGCGTTCAGGCTGTAGGCGCCGGGCAGGTCGATGACACGCAGCTTTTGGCCGTGCTGCGTGCGGCACTCGCCGATCTTTTTTTCGACCGTGACGCCGGGATAGTTCGCGACCTTCTGACGCAGGCCGGTCAGCAGGTTGAACAGCGTCGTCTTGCCCGAGTTCGGGTTGCCGACCACGGCCAGCAGCGGCGGGGTGGCGTCGCTCATGCCAGGGAGACCGCGATGTCGGCCGCTTCATGGTTGCGCATCGCCAGGTGCGAGCCGCGCACGGTGATCTCGATGGGTTCGCCCAGCGGCGCCCGCCGCACCAGACGCACCAGGGCGCCCGGCGTCAGCCCCAGCTCGCGCAGGCGGGTCAGGCCGGCACGCCCCGTGGGCAGGGATTGGATCACGGCCTGCTGGCCGACGGCAAGTTGGGCGAGAGTGAGGGGCATGTTCGCTATTGAGACGCTATCGCAGACCAAATCCTAGCGTGCGGTGACACCTTTGCAACCGCGGCTTAACCCTCTTCAGCGCGAGACCGGCCGCAGGGCCTGCCAGAAACCGGCGACGTGCTCCCAGCGGCGAATGGCCGTGTCGATCAGGAACAGCAGCAGCAGGGCCAGCAGCAGATCGGGCCAGAGCTCGCGGTACTCGACGGCGCGTGCGGCATCCAGTGGCGGCACTTCACCGGGCTTCAGCACGCGTCCGCCGGTGAGGCGGGTGGCCTCGGCGAGCAGGGTTTCGTTGACGTTGCCCAGCCCGGCCTCGGACCCGGGGTTGTGGACGAGGCCGGCCGACACCAGATCGGCGCCGCTCTGCGCGCGCACCAGGTAAACCCCCGGCTGATCGGGGCGGAAGCTGCCCTCGTACAAGCCGGGACCGGTCTGTTCGAGGCGCAGTTTCTGGCGACTTTGCAAGGGGGCGCCGAGCGCGTCGGCGGCGACGAAAAACACCTCGGCATCGACGCGGGCATCGTTGGCGCGGGTGCCGGCATCGACCAGGCGATCGGCGCGCAGGCGGGCGACATCGCCGTCGAGCTGCAGGGCCAGATCCAGCTGCCGCCCCTGCGGCGGCCGTGCGGTCTCACGCAGCACCTGCGCCCAGAAGCGGCTGAAGTCCGGCCAGCGGGCGATCCACAGTGAGGCCCAGCGACTCTTGGCATCGCTGGTAAAGGCCGTCACCTTGCCGAGGCCGTAACGCCAGTGCGCCAGCAGGGGGTCACCCAGATCGGTGAGCAGCGGCGCCTGGGCAGTGGTCTTGCGCAGGGTCTTGACATGACCGAGCAGCGGCGGCGCACCCCAAGCCTCGAGTCCGGCCAGCATGGGATGCTTTTCGCTGACCTGTGCCTCAAAGGGTTCCTCGCGCAGCATGCGACCGGCGTGCAGCAGGGTGTCCTGGGTGAAGATGCGGGTGATGGCCGCGGGATCGAGGGTGGAATAGGCCTGGCCGCCGCCGGCGGC
>JAEYYS010000103.1 GCA_023428335.1 Verrucomicrobiota bacterium
CATCAAGCGCGTGCCGGAGTACACCGAGAAGGTCAAGGAACTCGGCGTGCAGATCGTCGGCAGCATCGATGAACTGCTCGACCTCGTCGACGTGGTCTTCCTCGAAACCAACGACGGCCGCCCGCACCTCGAGCAACTGCGACCCTGCCTGGCCGCCGGCAAGCCGGTGTTCATCGACAAACCCATCGCCGGCAGCCTGAAGGACGCCGTCGCCATCTTCAAGGAAGCCAAGGCCGCGCGCGTGCCGGTGTTCTCCTCCTCCTCCCTGCGCTTCGGCAAGGACAGCCAGGCCGTGCGCGCCGGCTCGATCGGTCGCGTCAAGGAAGCCTCCACCCACAGCCCGGCCTCGCTCGAACCCAGCCATCCCGACCTCTTCTGGTACGGCATCCACGGCGTCGAAAGCCTGTTCACCGTCATGGGAACCGGCTGCGTCTCGGTGAAGCGCGACACCACCGAGGACGGCAAGATCCGCGTCACCGGCACCTGGCAGGGCGGCCGCAAGGGCGTCTTCACCGAGGGCAAGGGCTACGGCGGCAAGGCCATCGGCGACAAGGGCGAAGCGCCAGTCGGCAGCTACGACGGCTACGATCCCCTGCTCTTCTCCGCCGTGCACTTCTTCCGCACCGGCGTCGCTCCGGTCACCTCCGAGGAAACCCTGGAAATCTACGCCTTCATGGAGGCGGCCGACGAGAGCAAGCGCCGCGGCGGCGCCGAGGTCACGCTCAAGGAAGTGCTGGCCAAGGCCGGCGCCGAGTGAGGCCGGTAACGCCGCCGACGCGCGTTTTTGTGTCTGCAATAGTTTTCAACAGATGCCGCGGGCCGGCGTCTGTAGCCACTGCCTGCGTCGTTGTTTAATCCAGAACCCACCATGAAACCCACCCCCCTTCTGTTTCCCCTGCTGGCCGTCGCGCTGCTCACCGGCCCGATGGCCGCCCAGGAAAACCCCAAACCCGCCAAGCTTACCGCCGCGGAATTCCAAAGCCGCCTCACCCGCGATGAAGCCCCGCTGCCCGAGGGCGGCCAACTCAAGATGAGCTACGCCGGCGTGGTCGAAAAAATCCTGCCCAGCGTCGTCACCATCTTCTCCAAGGGCGGCGGCCAGTCCGAGATCCCCGATGTCGAGGACATCCCGCCGCAGCTGCGTCCCTTCTTCTACCACTTCTTTGGCGTGCCCCCCGGTGAGGAAGGCGGCGAAGCGCCGCGCGGCCGTCGCAACGTGCCGCGCCAGAACCCCGTCCCGCAGCAGCGCGGTGTAGGCTCCGGCTTCATCATCAGCGCCGACGGCTACATCATCACCAACAACCACGTCATCGCCGACGCCGAGGAAATCGACGTCGCGGTCGAGGTGAACGGCACGGCCAAAAACTACCCCGCCACCGTCATCGGCACCGACCCGCTCACCGATGTCGCCCTCATCAAGATCGAGGCCGCCGGCCTGCCCACCGCGGTCATTGCCGACAGCGACAAGCTGCGGGTTGGCGACATCGTGCTCGCCGCCGGCGCGCCGATGGAACTCAACCGCTCGGTCACCCAGGGCATCGTCAGCGCCCTCGGCCGCACCGGCCTCGGCATTGTCGGCAACTCGCGCATGGCCGGCTACGAGGACTTCATCCAGACCGACGCCTCCATCAACCCCGGCAACTCCGGTGGCCCGCTGGTCGACTCGCTCGGCCGCGTCGTCGGCATCAACACCGCCATCCTGTCGCGCAGCAGCGGCAACATCGGCATCGGCTTCGCCATCCCGATGAACATGGCCCTCAAGGTCGTCGGCGACCTCATTGAAGGCGGCTCCGTCCAGCGCGGTTACCTGGGCGTGCTGATCGGCGATCTCGACGAGGAAAAGGCCGAACTGCTCGGTCTCAAGGAACAGGGCGGCGCCCTCATCACCAAGGTCGGCGACGAGTCGCCCGCGCAGAAGGCCGGCCTGGAAGTCGGCGACGTCGTCGTCGGCGTCAACGGCCAGCGCGTCGACACCAGCGCCAAGCTGCGCCTCATCGTCAGCGGCCAGAAACCCGGCAGCACGGTCAGCCTCGACGTCCTGCGCGACGGCCAGAAGCGCACCCTGCAGGCGGTGCTCGAAGAACTGCCGCAGGAAGCCTTTGCCCAGGGCGGCCGCGGCGACAGCCTGCCGCGCGGCGGTCGCCAGGCCCCGGAGGTTGCCGAAATCGTCACCGGCGTCACCGTGCAGAACCTCACCCCCGCCACCCGCCAGCGCTACGACGTGCCGGCCGATGTCACCGGCGTGCTCGTCAGCCAAATCAACCCTGAAAGCCGCGCCGCCGCCATGGGCATCGAGGAGGGCGACGTCGTCCAGCAGGTCAACCGCAAGCCGGTCGCCAGCGTCGACGAAGCAGTCACCCTGGCTAAGAGCAACCCCAAGACCGTGCTGCTGCGCGTCTATCGCAAGGGTGACACCATGCTGTTCATGGTCAACCAGGGCTGATCCCGCCGGCGTGCTTCGCCCGAACGCCGGGTTGAAAAACAGCGGTCGCGCGCCCCGATCCCCGCCGTCTGGCGACGGCGCCTGCTTTCAGAAGCCGCAGGCGTCGTTCGTCAGAACTCGGCTTGGAAAACAACGTCCCACGCGCCGGAGCCCGTCCGCTGGCGAGGACGCCCACTCCCCCCGCCAAATCCATAAATCGCGCTGGAATTGCCCGCGCGCCGGTTTAATAAATCCCACCGGACCGCCCTGCGGCCCCGGCTCTTTCCCAACCTCCGCATGCCCCGCTCCCCCAAAACCGTCTGCGACCCCGTCGAGTCCGTCATCGCGGACATCCGTGCCGGCCGCATGGTCATCGTCACCGACGACGAGGACCGCGAAAACGAAGGCGATCTCATCTGCGCGGCCGAGAAGATCACCCCCGAGATGGTGACCTTCATGGTGCGCGAGGGCGGCGGCATGCTCTGCGTTCCCGTATCGCTGGAGATCGCCCACCAGCTCGGCCTGGAAAGCATGGTGCCGGAAAACCGCGAGGCCTTCCGCACCGATTTCACCGTCACCGTCGACGCCGCCGAAGGCATCACCACCGGCATCAGCGCCGCCGATCGCGCCCGCACGATCCGCCTGCTCGCCGACCCGAAGAGCACCGGCGGCGACTTCGTCCAGCCCGGCCACATCAACCCGCTCGTCGCCAAACCCGGCGGCGTGCTGCGCCGCGCCGGCCACACCGAGGCCGCCACCGACCTCTGCCGTCTCGCCGGCCTGCGCGAGGCCGGCGTGCTCATCGAGATCATGAATCCGGACGGCACCATGGCGCGCCTGCCGGACC
>JAEYYS010000171.1 GCA_023428335.1 Verrucomicrobiota bacterium
GGCCATGACCGTGATGGCGGCGACCGGATACTGATGGTCATCGAGCACCGCGGCGGCGGCGCAATGGATGCCTTCCAGGCCCTCGGCGAGGTCGGTGGCGTAGCCACGGCGACGAATGCGCGCGAGGTCGTCCTCCAGCGCCTCGCGGCTGGCAAGGGTGTTGGGGGTGAATTGCCGGAGCGACACCTGCTCGAAAAAGGCCGACCTCTCCGCCGCCGGCAGGAAGGCGAGCACGGCCTTGCCGGGCGCGCAGGAGTACACCGGCACGCGCAGGCCGACCGTGCTGCTGACCTTGATCGGCTGGGTCGAAATGCACTGCTCGAGCACGGTCATCTTGTGATTCACCGCGGTGAGCAGCTGCACCGTCTCGCCGGTGCTGTCGCGCAGTTCGCGCAGCGCCTCGAGGGCGCAGACCACCAGGCTTTTTTCACGCACCTGCGGCCGTGCCAGGTCGAAGAGCTTGTTCGTCAGCACGAAGCGCTTGTCATCCTCGCGCCGCTGCAGGTAGCCGCGCGCCTGCAGCACGCCGGCGATGCGGAAGACCGAGTTGACCGGCAGATTGAGGTCGCGGGCGATCTCGGTCAGGCTCAGGCCGGTGCGATGGCGGCCGAGCAGTTCCAGGATGGCCAAAGTGCGCTCCGTGCCGGGCGCGGCCGATTGCTCGTCGAGGCGGATGACGGCGGGTTCTTCGAACGTGTTTTTCATTTTCCAAATCCAGAAACGCTTCCAGATTTGGAAATCTATCCGGGAGCATCGCCGTAATCTGGCCCCGCGCTGAATCGGCGCTTGGCAAATCCGCACCCCGCCGCTTTTCTCCCTGCCATGAAATCCGTTGTCGCCCTGCATCCCGGCCATCTCGAACTGCTCGACACGCCGACGCCGCGCCCCGGCCCCTACCAGGCGCTGGTGCGCACGGAACTGGCCTGCCTGTGCAACCGCACCGACAGCGAGCTGCTGCACGGCCGTTTCCCCGGCATGGAGGACAAGTTCCCCTTCGCCCTCGGCCATGAAAGCGTCGGTCGGGTGACCGAAGTGGGATCCAAGGTGCGCAGCTTCCGTCCAGGCGACCGCGTGATCGGCGGCCTGGTCTTCGACCTGCAGATGGAGGGCCTGGACTCCGGCTGGGGCGGTTTTGGCGAATTCACCCTGGCGACCGACCACGAGGCGATGGTGGCGGACGGCGTGGCCGACGCCGAGCACGGCTGGGTGGAGGTGCATGAAATTCAGACCAAGGTGGACGCCGACATTCCAGCCGAGGAGGCGGTACTGCTCTGCACCTGGCGCGAGGTGCTCGGTGCCTTTCGCGATTTTCATCTGCAGCCGGGCGACGCGGTACTGATCTACGGTGCCGGACCGGTGGGCCTGAGTTTCGTCAAACTCGGCCGCCTGTTCGGCCTGGGCTGGATCGGCATCGTCGATCGCCATGACGACAAGCGCCGCCGGGCCCTGGCCTTCGGGGCTGACGCCGCCTTTGCGCCGGGCGAGGTGACCCCGCCGGGCAAGCTCGACGCGGTGATCGACGCGGTCGGCAGCGTGGCCCTGCTGCGAGAGGGTTTGCCGCTGCTGCGCCGGGGCGGATCGCACTGCATCTACGGCGTGCTCACCGAGCCGGTGCTGCATGTCGACAAGGCGCGTGCCGACTTCAATTTCAACCTGCTGGTGCACCAATGGCCGACGCGGCGCTATGAAAAGGAGAGCCAGCCGCAGCTCTGCCAGTGGATCCGCGAGGGCCGGCTGACCTCGGCGGATTTCCTCAGCCATCGCTTCCCGCTGGCGAGGATTCGCGAGGCCTTCGACGAGGTGGCGCGGCGCACGGTGATCAAGGCCCTGATCGAGTACGACGCGGCGCCGGGGTTGCGCCCGGCGTAAGAACCCCTATGCTGTCCATCATGAATCGCCGTCCCTCGCCCATCCTCTGGCTGCCCCTCGCGCTGATCCTGCTCGCGCTCGGCCTGCGCTGGCTGAAACTGGAGTCGCCCGGCATGACCCTGCTGCCGAACTTCTCCCCTTGGATGGCCCTGGCCTTCACCGGCACCCTGCTCTTCCCGCGCGCCCTGCCCTGGTGGTCCTGGCCGCTGCTGCTGCTCGGCATCGATCTCGCTTCGCAGGGCCTGTCGCTGCTGACCCCGCAGGGCGGCGGCTTCGAAGCCTTCATCATGTACGCCTGCTACGCCGCCGCCGCCTGGACCGCCGCACGCTGGCGCGGTCAGGCCGGCCTGGCCGCCACCCTCGGCGGCGTGCTCACCGCCTCGCTGGCCTTTTACCTTGTCACCAACAGCGTCAGCTGGCTGGTCGAACCCGCCTACGCGAAGACTGCCGGCGGCTGGCTGCAGGCGCTGACCACGGGCCTGCCCGGCTATGCGCCGACCTGGACCTTCCTGCGCAACTCCCTGCTCAGCGACCTCGGTTTCAGCGCCCTGCTCGTCGTGCTGTTCAACGCCGAGGCGCACGTGCGCGCCCTGCCGAAACTGCGCTGGCTGACACCCGCCGCCGCCTGAAGGGCTCAGCGCTCCGGCGGCCAGCCGATGAGGTTGAGCCGCGCGCGCTGGCTGGGCGACCAGGATTGCGGACGCTCATGATGTTCGGTGCGGGCCGCCTGCTTGATCAGGGCGGCGTTCGGTGAACCCGGGTAAATCAGCCGCTGCCAGAGATCGAGCACAAAGGACTCCGGCTGATAGGCCGCCAGCAGGCCGGGCACGCGGGCGTTGACCTCCGCATCGGCGGCCGGTGCGAGATGCAGCCAGACCAGCAGTCGGGCGTATTCAGGGTCGTCCTTGGGCAACGCCGGATCCGCCCCCTCCAGCAGGGCGCGATGTTCGGCCCAGGTGCCGCTGCGGAAGCTCTCGCTCCAGGACGCCAGTTCCGGATGCTCGGCAAGCAGCCGCGCCTTTTCCTCCTCGCGCCAAACACGGTCGGGGTGATTGGCCGGCGCGGGCGTTGCCGCGGGCGGCGGGGACTTCGCAGCGGCAGGCTCGGCCGGTGCCGGCAGCCGCTGGGTGGTGTCGCCCTGCACCGGCCGCTCCTCGGCGGACGCCGGCTTGTCCTTCACGGCGGCGACAGGCGCTGCCGCCGCGGGCTCGTTCTCGGTCGGACGCACCAGATCAAAGGGGCCCAGCCAGACGCCGACGGCAAAGGCCCAGGCGCCGACCAGACCACCGACAAAAAACGGCACGGTGTGCCAGATGACAACCGGGGTGCGCGTGATCACCTGGCTTGGCTCAGCCGAGGCGGGCTTTTCGCGCGGCTCCTCCTCAACGGCCCGGGTTTCCGGTCGCGCGGCACGCTCGCTGGCACGGCGCAGGGCCAGATCCCACCAGCAGGCGGGCACCACCGGCTGAAACCAGGCCAGCCCCTCGGCATCGGGCGTCATCACTTCCGCCAACTGCGCCAGCGCCGCCTGCTCGACCGGCTGCTCCCAGGTCCAGCGATGGCGCGGCCGGCGCAGGCGTTGATCCCAGAGATCACGCACCTCCTGATCGCCGGAACGCACCAGCCGGCCGATGGCCAGCCACTGGCGGGCTTCGGTGAGGGCCTGCTGATGTTCCGCCATGGCCAGTGGTGTGGCGACCTGGACGAGCTGCTCGGCACGGGCATAGCGACTGATCGCCAGCGAGGTCGCCAGGGCCAGCATGAGGTCGATCACCTCCGCGCTGGCCGGCATTGACTTCACCGCCAGCTTGGCCATCAGGGCCTCGGCCATGCGCGCCATGCGCGAGATGTCGCAGCGCTCCGCCCAGACCGAGGCGGCCATGAAGCTGAGGGCGTAGTGACCGGAGGCCAGTTCGATGATCAGGTCCGGAATGCGCGCCATGTCGGCGAGTTCCTCTTCCCGGCCTTCAAATTGCTCGGCCAGAAAGCTGCTGCCCGCACTCACCCACTCGGGCTTGGCGTAGGCGGTCGAGCAAAAATCAGCGAAGGCCTGCGGCAGCAACGCCGGATCATGCAGGCTGCGACTCAGCTTCTCGGCCGGAGCGACCAACGGCTTGGGAAATTCCGGTTCGGCCGGGGGCTCCGGCTCAGTCGGCGCGGGTGGCACCGACTCGGTCGCCTCCTCCTCGATGCTTTCCGTCGCAGCGGCCAACTCGGGTTCGGACGCCTCGTCCTGCGACAGGGCCGGCTCCATCTCCGATACGGCCGGAGCTTCAGACGTCAGGTCCGTCGACACGGAATCCGGAGGCGGAAAAAACTCCGCCTCCATCCCGGGCAAACTGGAGGGTTCCGCGTCGCGTTCCGACATGAAACTCCCCCTTACAGCGGTTGCCGGCGCGATGCAACGATCCTCTGGTGAGGAACGCACACGCACGCCGTGCCTCAGCCAACTTCAAGCACACCGGTGCTGTCGCCGACACGCTCGGCACGCACGCCAAGGCGATCGAGCATCGAGAGATAAAGGTTGGTCATCGGCGTCTCATCCTTGAGCACCACCCGCTTGCCGGGCGTCCAGGTGCCGCCGGCGCGACCCGCCAGCAGGATCGGCAGGTTGTCGTGGTTGTGGCGGTTGCCGTCGCCGATGCCGCCGCCGAAGACGATCATGCTGTGGTCGAGCAGCGTGCCCTCGCCCTCGCGGATGCCCTTCATCTTGTCGAGGAAGTAGCCGAACTGGCGGACGTAGAACTGGTCGATCTTGGCGATCTTCTCCAGCTTCTGCGGGTCGCTCTCGTGGTGCGACAGGTAGTGGTGCGCATCCGGCACGCCGATCTGCGGAAAGCTGCGGTTGCTGCCGTCATGCGCCACCAGGAAGGTGCACAGACGGGTCGTGTCGGTCTGGAAGGCCAGCACCAGCAGGTCAAACATGAGGCGGATGTGCTCCTCGTAGCTCTCCGGAATGCCCTCCGGCACGCTGACGCCCGGCGGCAGCTGGGAAGCGAACTTTTCCGAGCGCTCAATGCGCAGCTCGATGTCGCGCACGGACTCAAAGTACTCGTCGAGCTTGCGACGGTCGTTGCCGCTGACCTTGGCCTGCAGCGATTTCGCCTCGCCGAGCACAGTGTCGAGCAGGCTCTTCTGCAGGCGCTGGCGACGGGCGCCCTCCTCGCCGCGGGCCCCGGAGGCGCCGTAGCCAAAGAGACGCTCAAAGACGAGGCGCGGGTCCATCTCCGGTGCCATCGGCATGGTCTCATTCTTCCAGGCCAGGTTGTACTGGTAGGCGCAGGAGTAGCCGCTGTCGCAGCGACCCGAACTGCGCTGACCGTCGGTGCTCAGTTCGAGCGAGGACAACCGCGTCAGGTGGCCGATCTTCTCAGCGGCGATCTGGTCGACCGAAACCCCGAGCTTGATGTCGGCGCCGGCGGTCTTTTTTGGCATGCAGCCGGTCAGGAAAGTCGAGGTGGCGCGGGCGTGGTCGCCGCCGCCGTTGCCGTGGGAGCGCGCCTTGTCCTGGGCGAGACCGGACACCACCATGAAATCCTCGCGATGGCGCTCGATCTGTTTCAGCGTCGGGCTCAGCGTGTAGCCGGCACCCTCGCCGGTGGGGAACCACTGCTCGACGTTGACGCCGTTGGGAATGTACAGCCAGGCCGCGCGCAGCGGCGACTTGGCGGCCACCGGAGCGGCAAAGGCGCGCGCACCCGCCGACTCCAGGAAGGGCAGGGTCAAAAAGGTGCCCAGCCCGCGCAACACCTTGCGGCGGCTGAGTTCATGGGTGGCAGCTGAGGTTTCGTGAAAGGGGTTCATGACAAGGGTTCGAGGCTACTACGTCCGTGGACGCTGAAACTTTCCTTGACGCTCTCCGCCCGGCCGGGCCGGCCGCCAATAAAAAAGATTGAAAATTCCGCCAACCCGCGGCCGATTAGCGTACCCCCCAAGCTATCCCATGAAACACCTCGCCGTTCTCGCCGCCTTCGCCCTGGCCAGCCTCGCCTCCCACGCCCAGGAGGGCGACGTCGCTGTCATCGAACTCAAGCCCCACGCCAGCAACCCGCTCGGCTACGACAAGACCGACCTCACCGTCAAGGCCGGCCAAAAGGTCAAGCTGACCTTCAACAACACCGGCAGCATTGCCCCGCAGCCGCACAACTTCCTGCTCATCAAGCCCGGCAAGGACCAGGCCGTCGGCGCCCAGGCCAACGCCATGCTGACCGACCCCCAGGCCATGGCGAAGAACTACATCCCCGAGGCCGCCAAGGACGACATCCTCGCCCACACCAAGCTCGTCCAGCCGAACGGCACCGACACCATCGAGTTCACCGCCCCCGCCGAAGCGGGCGACTACCCCTACCTGTGCACCTTCCCCGGCCACTGGCTGCTGATGAAGGGCGTCATGCACGTCACCCCCTAAACACCGCGCCCCCCTTCGCCGCCATGAAAACTCTGCTCGCCACCCTCGCCCTGCTCACCGCCCTGCCCGCCCTCGCGGAGGACAAGAAGGTCAGCGCCGGCGGCCTCGACTTCACCCTGCCCTCGTCCGCCTGGACCTCGGTGCCGACCAGCAGCCCCATGCGCGCCGCCACCCTGCAGGTGAAGGCGGAAGGCGCGGAGAAGCCGCTCGAAGCCATCTTCTACTACTTTGGCCCCGGCCAGGGTGGCGATGTCGACGCCAACATCCAGCGCTGGCTCGGCCAGTTCGAGGGTGAACCGGTGTCGAAGCGCGAGGACCTCGAAGCCGGCGGCCGCAAGATCGCCCTGGTCACCGCCACCGGCACCTACATGGACGGCGCCATGTTTGGCCCGAAGACCCCGAAGGCCGATTACATGCTGCTCGGTGCCATCATCCCCGGCCCGGACGCCCCGATCTTCATCAAGCTCACCGGCCCCAAGGCCGCGGTCGACAAGATCGCCGCCGAGTTCAAGGCGCTGGCCGCCAGCGCCCCGGCCAAGTGATCGACCCGGACCACCC
>JAEYYS010000285.1 GCA_023428335.1 Verrucomicrobiota bacterium
GCGCCAGGCCGAGGCTGCCCAGGCGGCTGCCGCGGCCGGGCTGCGCTCGGCGGAGCTGGAGCTGTCGCACTGCGAGGTGCGCGCGCCAATCAGCGGCCGGGTCAGTCGCGCCCTGACGACGCCGGGCAACTACGTCACCGCCGGGGTGACCGTGCTGACCACCCTGGTCACGGCGGCGCCGGTGCATGTCTATGTCGACATCGACGAGAACAGCCTGCTCAAGCTGCAGAGCCTGCGGCGCGAGGACCGACTTTACACGAACGGCCAGGGCCGGGTGCCGGTGGAGGTGCAGCTCTCCAATGAGGAAGGCTTCCGTCACCGTGGTCATGTCGAGTCCTTCGACAACCGCCTGAACCCCGCCACCGGCAGCATGGTGGTGCGCTGCGAGTTCGCCAACGAGGACGGCATTCTGACGCCTGGCCTGTTCGCCCGTGTGCGCCTGCCGATGACCGCCAAGTATCCGGCGCTGCTGATCGACGAAAAGGCGCTGCTGACCGATCAGGCCAACAAGTACGTGCTCGGGGTTGAGGAAAAGGACGGCGGTCTGGTGTCGGTGTACAAGCCGGTGGTCATCGGCCCGGTCATCGACGGTCGCCGCATCATCCGCTCGGGCCTGAAGGCCGGGGAGCGCATCATCATCAACGGCATGGCGCGGCTGCCGCAGCCGGGCATGCCGGTGGCGCCTGCGGAACCGGAGGCGAAAGCTTCCGCCCAAGCCGCCTCCGGCAAGTGAGGCCGGCACGTGAGACCCGCACGCCATGAACTTTTCCTCCTTCTTCATCACGCGCCCGATCTTCGCCGGCGTGCTGTCGCTGCTCATCTTCATCCTGGGTGGCATTTCCCTCTTCCAGCTGCCGATCTCCGAGTATCCGGAGGTGGCGCCGCCGACGGTGATCGTCACCGCCACCTACCCGGGCGCCAACCCGAAGACGATCGCGGAAACGGTGGCCTCGCCGATCGAGCAGGCGATCAACGGCACCGAGAACATGCTGTACATGTCCTCGCAGAGCACGGCCAACGGGGTGATGACCCTGACCGTCACCTTCAAGCTCGGCACCGATCTCGACCTCGCCCAGGTGCAGGTGCAGAACCGCGTCTCGCAGGTGCTGCCCAAGCTGCCGGAGGAGGTGCGCCGCTTTGGGGTGACGACGGTGAAATCCTCGCCCGACCTGACCCTGGTCGTGCACCTGCTGTCGCCGAACGACCGCTACGACGAGCTGTACCTGCGCAACTACGCCACCCTCAATGTCAAGGACGAGCTGGCGCGCCTGCCCGGTGTCGGCCAGGTGCAGCTCTTCGGCGGCGGCGAGTACGCGATGCGCGTGTGGATCGATCCCGACAAGGCGGCCTCGCGCGGCCTGACCTCGTCGGACATCGTCAACGCCATCCGCGAGCAGAACGTCCAGGTCGCCTCGGGCGTGATCGGCCAGCAGCCGGTGCGCAAGGATGTACCCTTCGAACTCACCGTCAACGCCAAGGGACGCCTGGTCAGCGAGCAGGAGTTTGAGAACATCATCGTCAAGGTCGGGCCGCAGGGCGACAAGCTCCGGCTCAAGGACCTGGCGCGCATCGAGCTCGGCTCCAGCGAGTACGCCCTGCGCAGCCTGATCAACAACAAGCGCGCGGTCGGCATCCCGGTCTTTCAGTTGCCCGGTGCCAACGCGCTGTCGCTGTCGCAGGCGGTGCGCGCGAAGATGGAGGAGTTGAAGCAGAAGTTCCCCGAGGGCGTCGATTACACGATCGCCTATGACCCGACGGTCTTCGTCAACAAGTCGATCGACGCGGTCATTCACACCCTGCTGGAGGCGGTGCTGCTGGTGGTGCTGGTCGTCGTGCTCTTCCTGCAGACCTGGCGTGCCTCGATCATCCCGCTGGCGGCGGTGCCGGTGTCGCTGATCGGCACCTTCGCGGTGATGCACATGCTCGGCTTCTCGATCAACAACCTGTCGCTGTTCGGCCTGGTCTTGGCGATCGGCATCGTCGTCGACGACGCCATCGTCGTCGTCGAAAACGTCGAGCGCCACATCCGCAATGGCCTGCGCCCGGTGGAGGCCACCAAGGAGGCGATGAAGGAGGTGACCGGCCCGATCATCGCGGTCGCCCTGGTGCTCTGCGCGGTCTTCATCCCGACCGCCTTCATCAGCGGCCTGAGCGGCCAGTTCTACAAGCAGTTTGCCGTCACCATCGCCATTTCCACGGTGATCTCGGCGATCAACTCGCTGACCCTGTCGCCGGCGCTGTCGGCCCTGCTGCTGCACGCCCACGATGACAAGAAGGACCTGGTCTCGCGCATGATCGACGCCCTGTTTGGCTGGTTCTTCCGGCCCTTCAACCGCTTCTTCGAATGGTCGTCGAACGTTTACGTCGGGTGGGTCAAGCGCATCGTCCGCTTCAGCGCCGTGGCCCTGCTGCTCTACGGCGGCTTGGTTTGGGCGACCTGGAAGGGCTTTGAGATCGTGCCCACCGGCTTCGTGCCTGGACAGGACAAGCAGTACCTGGTCGGCTTCGCCCAGCTGCCCGACGGCTCCTCGCTCGATCGCACCGAGGACGTCATGCGGCGCATGTCGGACATTGCCCTCGCCCATCCCGGCGTGAAGGACGCCATCGCCTTCCCGGGCCTGTCGATCCACGGCTTCAGCATCAGCCCGAACAGCGGCATCGTCTTCGTCGGGCTCGACGACTTTGAAGAGCGCACGACGCCCGAGTTGACAGGCGACGCCATTGCCGGCGCGCTCAACGGCAAGTTTGCGGCGATCCAGGACGCCATGGTGCTGGTGCTGTCGCCACCGCCGGTCAATGGCATCGGCACCTCGAACGGCTTCAAAATGATGATTCAGGACCGTGGCGACCAAGGTTATGCGGCGCTGTATCAGGCGACCCAGTCGCTCGTTGGCGCCGCCTACGGCAGCGGCAAGCTGCACCAGGTGTATTCCGGCTACACGGTGAACGTGCCGCAGTTGGAGGCCGACGTCGATCGCGAGAAGGCGAAGGTGCAGGGCGTGCCGCTGGCCAACCTGTTCGAGACCCTGCAGATCAACCTCGGCAGCCTGTATGTGAATGACTTCAATCGTTTCGGCCGCACCTACCAGGTCATTGCCCAGGCCGAACCGCAGTTTCGCGATGATGTCCAGGACATCACCCGCCTGAAAACCCGCAACGCCGCCGGTGACATGGTGCCGGTGGGGGCGCTGGTGACGGTGAACGAGAGTTTTGGACCGGATCGCGTCAGCCATTACAACGGCTACCTGGCGGCCGACCTCAACGGCGCGCCGCTGCCGCCGCTCAGCTCGGGCCAGGGCGAGGCGGTCATCACCGAGCTGGCGAAGAATCTGCCGCCGGGGTTTGAGTTCCAGTGGACCGACCTGACCTATCAGAAGATCATTGCCGGCAACACCGCGATGTTCATCTACCCGCTGTGCATCCTGCTGGTGTTCATGGTGCTGGCGGCCCAGTATGAAAGCCTGCGCCTGCCGCTGGCCATCATCCTCATCGTGCCGCTCTGCCTGCTGTTCGCGCTGGCCGGCGTGCATCTGGCCGGGGGCGACAACAACATCTTCACCCAGATCGGCTTCATTGTGCTCATCGGTCTGGCCTGCAAAAACGCGATCCTCATCGTCGAGTTCGCCAAGGAGCGTCACGAGCACGGTGCCTCGGCCATTGACGCCGCGCTTGAGGCCTGCCGCCTGCGCCTGCGCCCGATCCTGATGACGTCGATCGCCTTCATTGCCGGCGTGTACCCGCTCGTCATCAGCAC
>JAEYYS010000376.1 GCA_023428335.1 Verrucomicrobiota bacterium
GGCCTCGGCCGGGCGCGGCTCGACGCGGCGCTTGTCATAGCCTTCGCGCAGGTGCGAGACATACAACTCGCGCTCCTGGGCGGTTGGCAGACGGGTCAGCAGGCGCAGGAAGAGCTGGTCGACGAGCTGCTCAACCGACTGTTCGCGCAGGACAAGGTCGGTGATGCCGTGGTCCTCGCTCAGGCGGGTCAGCCAGACGGCGACCGTGCCATTGCCGAGAATGGCCGGCTGCAGGGCGTTGGGATCGGTGGAGCGGCTGCTCGCCGGATCCTGGCGGGCAGGGCGCCAGCCAAAGGCCTCCAGCACGTCGCACACCGCCTGCAGACGCGGCAGGCTCAGGCTGGGGCGGTCGCGCTCGTTGCTGGTGCTGGCGAACATCCAGGCGCGCTCAGGCAGGCCGAGCGAGATGGAATTCTTCAGGTCGCGACGGCCGTCGATGTCGAGGCTGACCTCCTCGGTCTTCATCGCCTTGCCGGTGGCGGCAAACAGCGAGTCGACAATCTGCTCGGCGGCGAGGCGGCGCGGGGCCGGCGCGGCGAACAGCGGGCTGGGCGCCTTCAATTCGGCGTCGGTCGCGCGCTGGTAGGCGTGCGAGTTGAGGATGACGCGGCTGAGGTTTTTCAGGCTGTACCCACCGCGGACAAATTCACGACCGAGCCAGGCCAGCAGTTCGGGGTGGGTGGGCTTGCCGCGCTCCCAGTCCTCGACCGGTTCCACCAGGCCGCGGCCCATGAACTGCTGCCAGAGGCGGTTGGCGGTGACCTGGGCGAAGCGCTCGTTCTGCGGCGCGGTGATCAGCGCGGCGAGCACGTCGCGGCTGTTCTTCGGATCCTCGGCCAGGCGTTCGCCGATCTCCGCGGCGACAAAGCGCTCGAAGGGCCACTTCGGCTCGACCTTGCTGCCGGGCTGCAGGGTGATCTGGATGAGCGGCTTGCGGCCGCCCTCATGCAGCTTGTCCATCGGCACGCTGCTGGTCGCCGGCACATCGAGCGGCTTGGTCGCCATCAACGCCGCCAGCTCGAACAGATCCTGCTGGCTGCTGACATGGGCGGGCGCGTCGTGGCAGCGCGCGCACTTCATCTCAACCCCGAGGAAGGCGGTGCTGACAATCGTGCCCTTCGCGGCCATGGGCACATCATTGCCCGAAGCAACGCCAAAACCGGCCGGCCCGCCAAAGCGTTCGCTGCCACCCATGCGCAGCAACTCCGTGACGAACAGGTCCATCGGCCGGTCGTCGGTCAGCGCCTCGTGCAGGAACCAGCGGAAGGGACCGGTGTTGTTGAGGGTCGGGTTGAGGATGTTCGGATTCTCCGCCAGCGCATCCTGCCAGTAACCCATCCAGCGATCGGCCCAGCGCGGATCGGCGAGCAGGCGGTCGATGACCCGGGCACGCTTGTCGGGGCGCGCGTCCTTCTGGAAAGCCTCGATCTCGGCCAGGGTCGGGGCGACCCCCACCGTATCAAGCGTGACCCGTCGCAGGAAGGCGAGGTCGTCGGTCAGGCCCGTGATCTCGATGCGGTCGACGTCGAGCTCCGGCCAGTGCGCGCCCTCGCGGATCCAGCGCTCAAGCACGGCGACCTGCTCCTTCGTCAGCGGGCTGCCCTTCGGCGGCATGATGAAGTCCTCGTCGTCGCTGGTGACACGGGCGAGCAGCGAGCTCTTGTCCGGATGACCGGGCGTGACCGCGGGGCCGTCGGACTCGCCGCCCTTGAGCACGGCGGCCAGCGAGTCGAGGCTGAGCTCGCCCTTGGCCTTGCCACCCTGGTGGCAGCTGAAGCAGTTCTGCTCCAGGATGGGCAGCACCTCGCGGTAAAAGTGCACGCCGTCCTGGCGCGCCGCCTCGACCTGGGCCGAAACCTTGCGGATCTTGGCATTGAGGAAGTGATCGACGGCATTGTGCGCCGGCAGGTCTGCGGTCGGCGCCGGCACCGGCACGTCCGGCGTGGCGGCCAGCCATTCGGCGGCGGCGGCGCGGCGCTTGGTCCAGTAGGCGTCATGCTGCGCGCGCACCTGGGCGCGGCGCTCGGTGTTCATGGCGGTCAAGCGGGTGCGACGCTCCTTTTCATAGGCGGCCCAGCCGGCGTCGGTGTAGGCCACCTGACGCTGACCGGGACTGAGCAGGCTCCAGGTCTCCGTGCCTTGCAGCGAAACGGCGACCACCATCTCGCCGGTCTCCGGACGCTTCTTCGAGCTGCCGACCACGCCGCCGACCATCTGTTCGAGCACGAACAGGTGCTCGCCACCGGCGCTTTGAAACTCCACCCACTTCTCCTGGGTGCCGGGCGGCGCAAAACGGAAGTCAGGGCCGAGGTTGAGGTATTCGTCCTGTTCGGCGACGCGGCCGTGACCGCCGCTGTCGGCCTTGGCAAAGCCGATGTCGACGAGCAACTCTCCGTCGACATGCAGATGCGTTGCGCTGCGCCCGCGCACCAGCAGGCGGTGCTTGCCGGCCGGCAGTTGCACGACCGCGGCAACGCGCAACAGGTAGGGGTTCGGACGGTCGCCACGCACACCGGTATCGACGTACTTGTGCGGCACTTCAAAGAGACCGAAGACGTCCTCCTCATAGGTTTCGGTTGGCTGCGGCGGGAAGGCCGGCCAGGCGTTTTTGGCGGGCACGCCCTGCTCGCAGATCTGCACGATGACGCGGCCGCGCGGCAGCTTCTTGGCGTCCACGGGCGGCGGCGGCGGATTGAACTCGTAGCGCTGGGCCAGGGTCACCTCGGGCAGCAGGTCGCGGTACACGGCGACCTCGTCGAGCGCCCCGTTGAGGGTGTTGCCGGCGCCACCGCCGTTGCCAGTGCCGAGCAAGATGTCATCGGCGTCGCTCACCGGCGGCTCGATCGTCTCGCCAGCCATGTCCCAGGTGCCACCGGCGGCCTTTTTGCCGTCGACCCAGGCGCTGATGCTCTTCGGCTTGCCAAAGCTGTAGCTGACCGCCACGTGATGCCAGCCGGAGCCAGGCATGAAGCCCTCCTTGGCGACCCAGCGGTGGTAGTTTTCCTTGCCGTCGGCCGCGCGGCTGCGGAACAGGAAGCAGGGCCGCGCCTCGCCGCCCTCGCCCTTGAGTCGCAGCGCCCAGTTCTGGTTTTCGGCGCTGAAGGCCTTGTTCTTGTGGCGGCCCTTGCCGATCAAATAGACGTAGCTGCCGTTGTTGAGCTGCTCGGCGTTGACCCAAGCCTCCAGGGTGATCGTGTCGCCATGGCCAAAGCGCAGGTTTTTGCCGGGCAGATCCTTCTCAGCCACCTGCAGGAAGCCCTCCTTGCCATCAAGGGCGAGCGCCGGGTTGCCGGCCGGGAAACCGGGGTAGATCGGCTTCTGCGGCCCGACCGGCTGCAGGCTGGCCTTGCCCTTGAGCGCGCCGGGCTCCTTGCCGTCAAAGGTCCATTTGACCACGGGCGCCACCACCGGCACCGGGCTGGAGTCGTTCTGCGCCCCCTCCTTGGGGTCGCTGGCAGCCCAGGCGGTGGCGGTGAGGGCGAAGAGAGTGAGAAGGGCTCGGGTCATGCGAAAGAAGCTTTCCCTATCAACGCGCGCTGCACCCGCCTTTCACGCGGGCCGACACCCCACTTTCGGGGGATGCCCGCTCAGACCCGCACCAGACCGCGACGGATCGCCTCAGCGGTGGCCTGGGCGCGGTCCTGCACCTTCAGCTTGGCGAGGATGCGGCTGACGTGCTGTTTGACCGTGTCCTCACCAATGCCGAGTTGGGCCGCGATCGCCTTGTTCGGATTGCCCTGCGCCACCAGGGCGAGGATTTCCAGCTCGCGCGGCGTGATCTCCGGCTCGGCCTGGCGCTCGTCGAGGCGGCGGGCCAGTTCCTCGGAAAGGTAGCGCCCGCCCTGCGCGACGGTGCGCACCGCGCGCAGCAGGTCGTCGCGCGAGGACGAATTCTGCAGGTACCCGAGCGCGCCGGCACGCAGCGCCGCCTGCACCTCGTCGTCGCGGGCAAAGGTCGAGAAAATGAGCACGCGCGCGCCGGGATGGGTGCGCACCAGGGCGGCGGTCGCCTCGATGCCGGTCATGCCGCGCACTTGCAGGTCCATCAGCACCAGGTCCGGGCGCAGGCGCT
This sequence comes from Verrucomicrobiota bacterium, assembly GCA_023428335.1. Lineage (GTDB taxonomy): Bacteria > Verrucomicrobiota > Verrucomicrobiia > Verrucomicrobiales > Verrucomicrobiaceae > Prosthecobacter. The sequence continues at coordinate 4,073 of JAEYYS010000376.1, forward strand.
CGAAGGCGGCAATCACCGACTCGCCGCGGTCGGCCTCGCCAAGCACGCGCAGGTCGTCCTCCAGCTCCAGCGAGGCGGCCAGACCACTGCGCACGACAAAGTGGTCGTCGACCAGCAGGAGCGAGATGGGTCGGGGCGCGGCCATGACGGCAGCTAGCCGGCTCCGGCGCCCGCTTCAAGTGAAAAGCCGGCGGCGGCCGGGCGAAGCCGCACTTGCATCCGCGCCGCGCCGCTTCTATCTCAGGTGCCGCCGCAGCCCGGCGTTCCTCCCCATGTCCAAGCACACTTACAAGCAGGCCGGCGTCGACATCCATGAAGCAGCGTCCTTCGTCGACGACATCGGCGCCCTGGTGAAGGCCACCCAGAAAAAGCGCAAGCTGGCCAATGCCTTTGGTCTGTTTGCCGCCGGCTACGACCTCAGCGGCTACAAGCAGCCGATGATCTTCACCGGCTGCGACGGCGTCGGCACCAAGCTCGAACTGCTGCTCAAGCACGACCTGCTGGAAAACGCCGGCAAGGACCTGGTGGCGATGAACGTCAACGACGTGCTGACCACCGGCGCCGACCCGGTGCTGTTCCTCGATTACATCGGCGTCAACAAGATCAAGAAGCGCCAGCTCGCGCGCATCATTGCCGGCATGTCCGAGTACCTGCAGGACTGCAACTGCATCCTCGCCGGCGGCGAAACGGCGGAAATGCCCGGCGCCGTGCTCGACGGCATGGTCGAACTGTCCGGCTTCGCCATCGGCGCCGCCGAGAAGGCCGACGTGCTCAACCCCGCCGAAATCAAGGCCGGCGACGTTCTGATCGGCTGGCCAAGCGCCGGCTACCACGCCAACGGCTTCAGCCTGGTGCGACGCATCCTTACGCGCGAAAACATCCGTCTCAGCAAGAAGGACGCCGCCGCCCTGCTCACCCCCACCCTGCTCTACCACCGCCAGTGCCAGGGCCTGCGCAAGGCGAAGATCAAGCCGGCCGCCATGGCCCACATCACCGGCGGCGGCCTGGTCGTAAACCTCGGCCGCATCTTCACCAAGCGCGGCCTCGGCTGCCACCTGAAGGTCCCACACTGGCAGAACGACATGGCCCAGAAGATCCTCCGCCACGCCGATCCGGCCGACGCCTGGGACACCTTCAACATGGGCATCGGCTGGGTCGCCATCCTCGATGCCAAACACGCGCGCCGCGCCCTCAAGATCGGCGAGGGTGCCGTCGTGCTCGGCGAAATGGATCGCAGCGGTCAGGTCACCTGCGAGCTGCTGCCCGGCTGAGACTTGCTGTTCTTTTGAACGGTTTCGAATCCGCCCCGGATGCCTCATCGGCGCCCGGGGCGCATTTTTTTGGTTTTCCCTAATGAACCCGGCGCCGGCCCGTTTCGGAGTCGGTGCATTCCCCCCTTCTCTCCCTTCACCATGAAACCCAAACGCCACCTCATCGCCGCCTTCCTGTTCGCAGGTCTGGGCGCCGTCTCCGCCGCGGAACTGCGCACCTGGACGGACGTCCAGGGCCGCCAGGTCACCGCCAGCCTCGTCCAGATCGACGGCGAGCACATCGTCCTGCAGACCCAGGACGGCGTCACCCACCGCTTCGAACTGGCACGCCTGTCGGCCGAAGACCAGGCCTTCGCCAAAACCGCCGTGCCGGCCGAAACCCCGGGCCAGCCGCAGATGCTGGCGAACGCCACCGTCGCCCAGGCCGCCCAGAAGATCGACCAACTGGTCGCCAAGGGCCTGGTGCGCGCCAACCCCGAGCGCGTGAAGAACGGCAAGGCGCCGATCACCCAGTTCAACCCGATGGCCAACGACGAGCAGTTCGTGCGCCGCGTCTACCTGGACATCGCCGGCCGCATCCCGAACTACGACGAGGCCACCGCCTTCATCAAGAACAGCAGCCCGAAGAAGCGTGCCGACCTGATCGACATGCTGCTCGACTCCGAGGGCTACAAGGCGCACCTGTTCAACTACTTCGGCGAGATGCTCCGCCTCAAGGACAACCTCGACCAGGCCAACCTGCGCGGCACGCCCTACATCAACTGGGTCAAGGAACAGATCGCCCAGAACCGCCCCTTCGACCAGATGGTGCACGAGATGATGACCGCCAGCGGCAAGATGTGGCACAACGGCGCGGCCGGTTACCTGCTGCGCGACGCCGGCATGCCGCTCGACAACCTCGCCAACACACTGACGGTCTTCCTCGGCACGGACGTCGCCTGCGCCCAGTGCCACGACCATCCGTTTGCCGACTGGACGCAGATGCAGTTCTACGAGATGGCCTCGTTCTTCGGCGCCACCTCGACGCGCGCGCCCTACCGCAACCAGCAGATCATGCCGGAGATCGAGAAGATCGTCGAAAAGGCCGGTCTCGACATGCGCCGCATCCGCAACGGCGTGCAGACCTACATGGGCGCCAACACCTACGTGGTGCGCGACCTCGACCAGAACACGCTGCGCCTGCCGCATGACTACAAGTACAAGGACGGCAAGCCCGGCGATCCGGTGGCACCGAAATTCGTCACCTGGTCCTCCGCCGACAAGGGCAACCCCGCCTACAAGCAGTCGAAGAACAAGGAGGAGCGCCTGCGCGAGTCCTTTGCCGCCTGGATGACCCACCCGCAGAACCCGCGCTTCGCGATGACCATCGCCAACCGCATGTGGAAGCGTGCCTTCGGGGCCGGCGTCAACGAGCCGGTCACCAACATCGACGATCCGGAAAACTCCGCCAACCCCGAGCTGCTCAAGCATCTGGCCGAGGAAATGAAGCGCGTGAAATTCAACCTCAAGGAATTCATGCGCATCGTCTACAACACCCGCGCCTACCAGTCGGAGGCGACCACCGAAGACATCGCCATGGGTGAGGTGTACTACTTCCAGGGCCCGATGCTGCGCCGCATGACCGCCGAGCAGGCCTGGGATTCCTACATGACCCTCGTGCTCGGCCAGCCGGACGCCTACAAGGCCCCGCTGCAGGACCTCTACTCGAAGTCGATCGACCTCAACCTCGAGACCGTCGACGCCCAGACCGTGCTCATGAAGTATGACGCTTACCGCCGCATGGCCGAGAAGGAGCGCGCCCTCATGGGTGGCGGCCTCGAAATGGCCGGCGACGACAGCATGATGATGATGGATTCCGCTGCCAAAACCGCCAAAACCGAAACCCCGGCCGCCGACGGCCCCGGCAAGATCCTCTCCTACGAGGGCATGCGCCTGCTGCGCTCGAACGAAATCGTCCAGCCCGCCCCCGGCG
>JAEYYS010000380.1 GCA_023428335.1 Verrucomicrobiota bacterium
CGCCATGGCGAGCGGCGATGCCAAGGCCGCTGCGGCCGTGCTTGCACCGCTGGCGGCTGAAAAACGGCTGGTGGTGGCTGTTTATCGCAAGGGACCGATCAGCATTCTTGAAGCTGCGCCGCCGGCCGCCAAAGCCGGCAACTGAACCGCCATGAAGACCTACTGCCTGCTCCTGCTGGCTGCCGCCAGCCCCGGTCTTGGGCTGTTTGCCCAGGAATCCTGGGTGCGCCAGACCGACCTTACCAGTGGCCTGATCTACGACCTGCCGCTCGGCCCCAATGGCGGTGACTTTACTGCTGCGCTGCCGATCAGCGAGCAGGGTTCCCTGTTTGAGTTGTTCGCTCGCGGCACTGCTTGGGACAACAACATCTACCTGCTCGACAGCAAGCTCATCCGCGCCTACTCGCCGGAGGTCACCGTCACCGTGACTTCCGAGGATCCCTATGTTCGAGGTGATCCGGCGAGCTCGAACTACGTGCGGCGCACCCGTGCCGACCGGCCATTCAGTCTGGTCTACAAGGTGGCAGGACTCATTCCTGGCAGCACCAACGATGCCGAGCGCTCGGTGTACTTTGGCTCGCACATTCGTGCCTTCGACCTGGAAAGTTATTCCGCGCCCGCGGATCTCGAGCCCAGCGTTCTGGCCGAAGTCGAAATCCTGAACGGTGAGCATGACCTCAGTCCGCTGTACCATGAGCTGCCCTGCGCCAGCCTCACCCTCGGCTGCGGCGAGCACATCTACACCTTCATCCGGCATGCCGCCGACGGCGTGCCCGACACCATCCTCGCGCAGCCGAAGATCGAGGTCTGGCCGGTCGCCTCGGCCGCCATTGAGAATGTCACGGGCGCGCAGGTCTTCATTGACCGCATTCCCTCGATCGTCGTCCGCCTCCAGCATCTCTACCCCGACTCGCGCACCTACGTGCAGATCTACAACGGCAGCGCCGTGCTTGGCACCTCAGGCACCCTCATCAATGGCACCGAGCGCAAGTTTGGCAGCTTCTACAACCCCGACGTTGAGGGCGAGCCGACCAACGTGCCGCAGACCCTCTCGTTCAGCATGGACGACCTCTCCAACTACGCCTCGCGCGACGGCGTGTACACCCTCGAGGTCATCACTGAAACACCCTTCTTCAACCGCGCCCCCGAGCGCCTCGCTTACGTGACGTTCGAGGTCGACCGAACCATTTCCTCGCGCGGCCAGCTGAGCACGGCCGAGGCCCCCGAGGAATAACCCCCGCGCTGTTGCCCGGCCGGCCATGAGACTGCCAACCGCCATCCGCCGACCGCGCGGCAGCCTCCTCATCGAGGTCTCGCTCGGCATGTGGCTCGCCGCCATGCTGGCGCTGCTGCTCATGCGCGCCTCGCTGCTCGCACTTGGCAGCAACCAGTGGACCATCATGCAGACGCTCACCGACGCCTACATGACCCGCGAGGCCGCGCTCGCCAACCGCCTGCCGATGGCCGACCTCGCGGCGGCGAATTCGCCCTGGCCGAACGCCGGCGGCGGCGAGGCCCGTTTCGAGGCCGTCGTTTCGCTCGGCCGTCTGGCCGGCGGCACCGAGGTCACCGGCCGGCTCGTGCGTTTCCGAGTCAACAGCGCACCCGCAGCGGCCGTCGGCGGCGCGGGGGCGCCGGATCTTGACATCTGGCGGCTGCATTCCGTGTTGACCTATCAGGTTGGCGAACAGAGTTACGTGAAGAGCCGCACCATCCTGCGCACCCAATGAAAACCGCCGTCCAGCCCTGCCGGATGCGCCGCTCCGGCTTCACCCTGATGGAGCTCTCCACGGCGATGGGGCTCATGCTCATCCTTGGCTCCAGCCTTGTGGTCATGCTCCAGCAGCATGTCACCTTCATGAACCTCGCCCAGCGCCAGAGCTTTCTTGCCGACGAGGCGCCGAAGGTCGGCAACCTGGTCGGCCGCATCTTCAGCCAGGCCGATCACTATCTCATCTACGAGACCCACGATGCCGCCGTCGCCGGCGCCACGCCCGTGCTCGCCGGCGGACGCGCGGTGCGGTTGCTGTTTCGCGCCGCCGACCAGACCACGCAGACCCGGATCATTTCCACCCAGGCCATCACCGGCGGGGTCGACCTGCGCTTCCACCACACCCTCGCCGACGGCAGCCAGACTTCCTGGAGCATTTGCGACCGCCTGAGCGATGCCACCTTTGCCGCTGATCAGGGTATCCTGACCGTCACTTTGGCCGGGCCGAACGGCGAACAAATCACTTACGGAGGAGGAGCCCGATGAAGACGCGCATTCGCAACGGCGGCTATGCCGCCATTCCCGTCGTCACCGGCATGGCCCTGCTCATGACGCTGAGTCTGACGATGCTGTTCAAGCAGAACCTGATGACGCGGGACCAGTCCGCCAAGACGCAGCTGCGCATGGATTACCATCAACGCGAGGATGCGCTGATGCGCGCCCTGGTCGCCCTGCTGCCCACCAAGGCCGCCGCCTGCCTGAACGCCGATCACGCTGCCTCGGACAGCTACTCCTGGGCGACGCTTTTTCGCGAGGCGGTTGAAATCGCCGGTGTCTCCAAGCGACTGCAGCCCGAGTTGGCCGCTGAACTTGGCGTCGACCGCATGCGCGTCGGTGACGTCGGCGACACCGAGGACGCCATGGTGCAGAGCTGGATCACCTCGTTGACCGGCGAGGCGGGGCGGGTCACGCCCGGCACCACCGACTACGCAGCAGTCTTCACCCAGACCGCCTTTGCAGGACGTGTGCCGCCGCTGCTCGACATGTCCGGCACCCTGCAGCAGGCCGATGCCCAGCGGCCGGTCGTCAGCACCGAGAAACGCTACACGATCCAGTCGCCGGGCCTGCTCGCTGACGTTGCCGCCTACCCCCTTTACAACCTCATCCCCTATCCCAACATCCGCTTCGGCTATGCCGCCCCCGGCCAGCCGTTCGTCGCCAAGCGCAACTGGTGGGCTTTCTCGGTCAACTACGGCGGCCCGCGCCAGCCGATGGTTCGCCATTACGTGCTTTCCCTCTACGAGGTGCCCTCGCAAATGCCCATTGAAGCCGCCACCTTTGCCGAAATTGGCCGGCACCAGAATGGCACCTCCTGGAGTGCGGCCAACGTCCGCATTGAGGGATCGGTGTATGCCGACGCCATGGCCGTGCAGGGCGCTTTCGGCGCCTCGCGGCTGGCGGGGCGCTCCGGCATCCAGCTGAGCGGGGTGCTCGACGTCGGCGGCATTCAGGTTGCCGAAAACTTCGACGCCCTCGGCGTTCGCGAGATGATGCAGGCGGAACAGCAGAGCGACGCCCTGCCGGTGGCGCTTTCTGCCAATTCCGGCCGCCTCGCCTTCCTGCCGGTTCAGCCCGGCCGCAGCTTCCTGCAGCGCACCGCCGCCGTCAATGCCTGGCAGTCCTACATCGCCGGTGGCGCCCGCTGTCGCGTCAGTGTCGAGGCCATCGCCATGGTCAGCCTTGCCGACCAGACGCCGACCGCCCTGCGCGTGCGTTTTCAGAATGGCGCGGGCGGCACCTCCGAGGTGATTTTGCGCCGTGGTGTCAACTGGCCGACGGTCTTCGAGGCGGGCGGTGCCGACATGCCGTTTCAGACCGAGTTGATGGACAACAGCCGCTCCTGCCTGACCTTTCATCCAACCCAATTCGAACCCTGGCTGCTCGCCCAAGGCGGCGCGGCGGTGGCTGTCAATCACAGCCTGTTTTTCGGCGTCGACACATCCGCTGACCCGCTCACGGTCGGCGCCCTCGACGACCCACCGGCGGCGGATGACATGTGCGTCATCCTTCGCAAGGGTCGGGATCTGACCAACTTCACCGCCGGGCTTTCGGTCGTTGCGCCGCTGCGCGTGTACGTCGGCGACGACCTCAATGATGTGCCGCTGGCCGCGCCACCCGCCGGTTCGGGGATGGCCGATACCGACGAGTACTATCCGCCGCTGTCCATTTTCGCCGCCGAGCTGCGCATCGGCACGACCTCGGTCAACCGCCTGGTCGAGCATCGCGGCCAAATCGGCACCCTCACCAAGGGCGCCGGCACGAGCTGGAGCCCGCTCGACATCAAACTGGGCAGCGACGATGCTGTGCACACGGAGAACATCAGCGCCGACCTCAAGCCGCTGCGCAGCCCGGCGGAACTTCCCCCCGTGCATCAGATGAATTGGCTTGTTGTCATTGAGGAAATACCGCAGGATTGATTTTCAATCCATGAGCACTGGCAGCGTTGACAACCTCCTTGGCCGACTGGCCGAAACCTACTCCGATCGCGAAATTTCCGATGTTCAAGTGCGCTCCGGCGGCCTGCTTTATCTGCACACCAACCGCGGGCTCGAAATCGCTGAATCCTACGGCCCGCAGGACGCCGCGGCGGTGGCCGCCTTCGCCGAGGCGTTGTTTGGCTGCCAGACCCTGGAAGTCTGGGACGATCCCAGCAAGGCCGCCGGAGGCGCGGAAAAAATGTGGGAGCTGCTGCGCGCCCGCCGGGTCATCGACTTCAGCTGTGACCAGGGCGCGCTGGGTTCGCCGGTGCGCATGCGTGTGCAGGTGCACCTGAGCGACCACGGCATGGGCGTCACCTGCCGTTGGTTGCGCAGCCGCATCAGTCAGCTTGAGTCGCTCGGCATTGATCCACTCATCTCGGAAAGCCTGCGTGAACTCATGCAGCGCCGCTTCGGGCTCGGCCTCATCACCGGTCCCACCGGCTCCGGCAAGTCGACGACGCTCGCCGCCATCCTCGACTGGGTGCGCCGCAACTTCCACAAGCACATCGTCACTGTCGAGGACCCGATCGAGTACCGCTACGGCACGACCATGGAGGATCCCAACCGCCCTGGCGTCTTCATTCCCTGTCCGTCACTGGTCACCCAGCAGGAGGTCGGCCGCCACACCCTGTCCTATCAAACCGGCCTGAAGGAAGTCCTGCGCAAGACCCCGCACATCATCCTGCTCGGGGAAATTCGCGACCGTGAGACGATGGAAACCTGCATCGAGGCCGCCCAGACCGGTCACTTTGTCCTCTCCACCCTGCACACCCGCGGCGCGGTCAAGACCATCGACCGTATCCTCGAATTTTTCCCCAAGGACCAGCAGCACGGCGTGCTGCATCGCCTCGGCGAAACCCTCACCTTCGTGCTTTCCCAGGGCCTGCTCACCGGCTTCAGCGGCCGCGTTCTGGTCACCGAGTACCTGCAGAACACCAACGAGCCGGTCTCCGCCGGCATCCGCGCCTACGACGGCAGCGCCACGTCCCTCGAGGACGCCCTGCGCTGCAAGGGCAATATGCGCTGGAACCAGTCGCTCATGAACCTCTACCGCGAAGGCAAGATCTCGGAAGAAGTCTTCAACGCCAACATGCTCGGCTCCTGACCCTCACTCCTCCTGCTCACTCCACCTCCACACCCATCGTCATGACACGCACCCGCCAACGCTCCCTCATTGCCGGCCTCTGCCTGCTCGCCACCTCCGTCTGCGCCGACTGGGTGGTTGTGCAAAAAGCCACCGCCGAAGGCAAGACCGAAGAAATTCTCATCCGCATCAAGGGCGAACAAACCCGCCTCGATTCCGGCAAGGAAATGTCGATCATCGCCGGCGCTGCCGACGGCCAGATGACCATGCTCATGCACCAACAGAAGATGATGATGCGGCTGAATGCCGACACCCTCAAGGGCGTCATGGCCCTGGCAGGCGCGGCCTTCGGCGCCGATCAGGCTGTCGCCAAACCCGTCGCCACCGGCATGAAGGAAAAGGTCGGCGCCTACGACTGCGAGGTCTTCACCTGGACCGGCAAGATGGGCACTGGCAAATTCTGGGTGGCGAGCGACTTCCCTGGCTACCAAGCCCTCAACACGGCCCAGGACAAGCTCATGAAGGCCATGGGCAACCCCGCCAGCGCCTTTGCACCGCAGGCGAGCGATTTTCCGGGCATGGTCATCAAGTCGGAAATGCAGGTCATGGGCAAGTCCAGCGTCTCGGAGCTGGTCTCGGCCAAGGAGGAGGCGGTTGACGCAGCCATCTTCACCCTGCCGACGGACTACCAGGAGATGAAGATGCCCGGCCTGCCCGGCGGCAAATGAGTCGCAGGTTTGAATGCGCGCGGGGCTTGCACCGTCCTACGGGCAAGCCCCTTTTTGTTGCCATGAAACTTCGCCTCCTCCTGCTCGCTTTGATTGCCGGTCAAGCCGCCGCCCAGGCGCCGCTGCCAGGCTCCGTCGCCAGTGTCCAGTTCAAGCTCACCCTCAGCTTCAGCCGCCCCGGCACGGTGCTCAAGGATCCCGACACCGGCAGGCCGCTGCCGGCGAAGGATGAATTCGGCGCCCCACTCGGTGGCCCGGCCTATTACAACGACTGGCTCATCCTCAAGAATCGCGGCGACGTGCCCGTCAGCGACGAGTACCACGAGGAGTACGTCTCCAAAATCGGCACCCGCAGGTATGGCAACAAGGAATTCCTCAGCGACCTCATCCAGTCGGGCATCCTGCCGCAATACGGCAACGCCCCCTACCTCGCCGGTTGGTCGATTGTTCAGGCGACGCCAACCTTCAATGACGAGTTCCCCTACACTGGCGAGAGCCGCTTTTATGCCGTACACAAGACGCAGGGCGACATCGTCGATCTGAACGGGGTCATTTTCCGAGGTTATCCGGACACCTACAGCAGTGGCTACGCCGCCAACGTCAACTACCACTACGTCGAACGCTACCAGTATGCCACCGACACCACGACGGTGACCGAGACCGACCTGTCGAACTGGAAGTCGACCCGCATCTACTACATCGACTTCAGCGGCGAACCCTTCGACGAATTCGATTTCTTTGTCGGCTACGCCCGCATGGAGGGCGTGTTCAGCAGCAGTGAGCGACTGACCAGCCTCGGCGGCGCGCTGAACCGGGTGCCGGTCTACGCTGTCGGCGCCACCAAACTGACCGGCATCTCCGGCCAGGGACCGGTGTACGACGAGGAGAACGACACGCGCTCTGTCATCGAGGGCTCGATCTCGACGGCGGCCGGCCGGGTGCAGGCGGATGTCGGCTACTTCCCGGGCATTGCCGATGAGTGAGCGCGCCCGGCAAAAGGGCGTGATGAGGCGTGAAAATGCCGGTGTCGGAACGTTTGAATGAGGATCGTTGACGCCGCTGCCGGACTGACTACCGGAGGCCGGCAACCGACCCGCCATGAAACGCTCCCTGCTCCTGCTGCCATTCCTCGCCCTGCCCCTGCAGGCCCTCGAAGTTTTTGAAGCCCGCGGCGTCCGCGAGACCGAGCTACCCGGCGGCAAGGAGGCCGACGGCATCCGCGGCGACTTCGTCCTGCGCAGCGACACGGTTGAGGCGGTGATTTCCCACAACGCCGCCAACCGCCGCGCCAACATGAGCACCTTCTACGGCGACGACGGCGTCTCGCCCGGTTGCCTGTACGATCTGACCCTGCGTGGCGCCGCCAACGACCAACTCGTCGTCTATGGCCCCTGCGGTCACGGCCGCGTCTCCTACGTTCGCCCCTCCGGCGCCGGCGCGGTCGAGTCGGTCACCACCGCCGCGCTCAACGGCGGCGTTTTCAAGCGCCACGAGTACCGTGTCGAGGACGGCGTGTCCGGCATCTTCATCACCACCACCCTGCGCAATGAGTCGGACCAGCCGCAGAAGGTGGCCACCAAGGACGACCTGACCCGCTTCGATGTCACGGGCACCACCGACGCCGGCATCCGCTGGGCCGATGCCATCAACCCGGCGCACAAGTGCGGTTATGCCCTCGGCCTGCTGCGCCTGACCGGTGTCGACAAACTGGCCGACAGCCTCGAGCTTGCGGTCGGTCAGGAGGTCGTTATCGAACGCTTCTTTGCCGTCGCTTCCTCGCCCGCCGCGGCGGTGGGGGAGGTTTTGACCGCGCAGGGTGTTGAGACGGCGGTGCTGGCGGGCAGCATCGGCGAGACGGGTCAGTCGGGGCGACCCATCACCACGGCGACCCTCGAAGTACCGTTTGGCAAAAGCAGCGTGCCCGGCTACACCGATGCCAAGGGACGTTTCAGTTTCAAACTGCCTCAGGGCGGGACGGAACTGCTCGTCAAGGATCTCGGCCGCCCCGAAGTGCGCTGGGCGCGGCAAATTCCAAGCGACAAGGATCTCTTTCTGGATCCTGCCGCCGGCATCCGCTTCGCCATCACCGGCGAGGACGGCAAACCCATTCCCTGCAAGGCCCACTTTGAACCGCTCGACGCCGGCGCGCCCAAGCTCAACCTCGGCCCGAAATGGCGCGCCCATGGCTGCGTCGACCAGTACCACAGCGAGAACGGCCACTTCATCCAGCAGCTGCCGCCCGGCAAGTACCGCGTCGTCGTCGTGCGAGGTCCGGAGTTCGGTCACCTGGCCCGCGAAGTCACCGTCGAGCCCGGCAAGACGGCCGAGTTCACGGGCGTGCTCAAGCGTCTCGTCGACACGAAGGGCTGGATCAGCAGCGACTTCCACAACCACAGCACGCCCAGCGGCGACAACGTCTGCGACACCGACGGCCGTGTCATCAACCTCGCCGTCGAGCACCTCGAGTTCGCGCCCACCACCGAGCACAACCGCTTCTTCGACTGGGAGCCGACGATCCGCGCGCTCGGCCTCGCGCCTTTTATAAAAACCGTCAAGGGGGTCGAGT
>JAEYYS010000403.1 GCA_023428335.1 Verrucomicrobiota bacterium
GCGCGCATTCCCTGCAACAAGACGCCGCCCCATCTCCGTAGTTAGTCTGTCACCCCTTGATCGCCATGTCCAAATTCCTCCTCGTTCCGGCCCTGCTCGCCGCCGCCACCCTGCAGGCGCTGGCCGCCTACCCAGACTTCACCAGCACGACCCCGCGCGGCGCCCAGCGCGGTTCAGAGCTGAAGGTCGTGATCGCCGGCAACCGCCTGGCCGACTTCGAGAGCCTCATTTTCGCCTCGCCCGGCTTCACCCAGAAGAGCGTCGACAAGGTCGCGAACAACCGCGTTGAGCTGACCCTGCAGGTCGCGCCCGATGTCCGTCTTGGCAACCACCTGTTCCGCGTTCGCACCCGCTCCGGTGTCTCGCACGGCCGCCAGTTCTTCGTCGGTCCCTTCCCGGTGGTCGAGGAGAAGGAGCCGAACAGCGAGTTCGACGCCGCCCAGGCGACCGAACTCAATCGCACGCTCGAGGGTGTCATCACCAACGAGGACGTCGACTACTTCAAGATCAGCGCCAAGAAGGGGCAGCGCATCAGCCTTGAGGTCGAGGGCATCCGCCTCGGCTACACCATCTTCGATCCCTATGTCGCCATCCTCGACAAGGACCGCTTTGAAAAGGCCTTCTCCGACGACACCATCCTGTTTCGCCAGGACGGCTACTGCTCCTTCGTTGCCGAGTACGACGGCGACCACTACGTCATGGTGCGCGACTCCTCCTACCGTGGCGCCGGCAACTACTACTACCGCGTGCATGTCGGCAGCTTCCGTCGTCCCGACGTGGTGTATCCGGCCGGTGGCCAGCTGGGTTCGACCCAGAAGGTGCGATTCATCGAGAAGGACGCCTCTTTCGAGGAAGAAGTGAAGCTGCCCGAGACCGCCATGGAGGGGTACAGCCTGTTCTCCACCACCCAGGAGCCGGCGCCCTCGGGCAACGTCTTCCGCCTGGTCAACTTCGACAACGTGCTCGAGGTCGAGCCCAACAACGAGCTGGCCAAGGCCACCGTCTCCGATGCCAAGACCCAGTCGGTTGCCTTCAACGGTGTCATCGATCAGCCGGGCGACATCGACTTCTTCAAGCTGACCTTGAAGAAGGGTCAGCAGTTGGAGGTGGAGACTTTCGGCCAGGCGCTGGGTTCGCCGCTGGATTCCGTGGTCAACGTCCTCAATGCCAAGGGTTCGAACGTCGCCAACAACGACGATGGCGGTGGCCGCCGCCGGCTCGACAGCAAGTTCAAGGTCAACGTGCCGGCGGATGGCGACTACTACCTGCGCGTCACCGACCACCTGGAGCGCGGTGGAGCAAACTTTGTGTACCGCGTTGAAGTGATCAACTCCGAGCCGGTGCTGGCCTTCTCCTCGCCGCATTACACCGTCAACGACTCGCACTATCGCCAGTTCATCGCCGTGCCGCGCGGTGGCCGCATGGTGCTGCTCGAAAACATCGTGCGCAGCAATGTCAGCGGCGACTTCCAGTTCGAGGCGCCTGGCCTGCCGCAGGGTGTCAAGCTGGTCACCCAGAATCTGCCGAAGGAATACAGCAGCATCCCGCTGCTGTTCGAGGCCGCTCCTGACGCACCGCTCGGTCATGCCGCCGTGCCGGTCACCCTCAAGTCGGCCGATCCAAAGGTCGCCACCCAGGGGCGCATGCGCCAGGAATTCGACGTCGTTCGCAACGGCAACGTCATCTACCTGACGGAGATTCACGACAAGCTGCCGGTCGCCGTGGTCGAGGAGGCCCCGTTCGCGCTTGAGATCGAGAAGCCGGCCGTGCCGCTCGTCAACAACGGCATGCTGCAGATCAAGGTCAAGGCCGTGCGCAAGGAGGGTTTCAAGGCCCCCATCCGCGTGTTCATGACCTGGAAACCCTCCGGCGTCAGCTCGCTCGGCGAGCAGACCATTCCCGAGGGCAAGAACGAGTGCTACTTCCAGCTCGACGCCAACGCCAACGCCCCGGCCGGCAAGTGGAACTTCGTCGTCATGGGGGAGGCCGATGCCGGCAACGGCCGCGTCTACAACGCCTCGCCATTCTGCGAAATCACCACCGCCCCGGCCTTTGTGAGCGCGCCGGCCATCCCGCTGGTGGCGGTCGAAAAGGGTCAGGAAACCGTCATGGTCGCCAAGCTCGAGCACCTGCAGCCCTTCGAGGGCGAGGCCGTGGCCGCCATCACCGGCGTGCCTGACACCATTCCGGTCGAGTCCGCCAAGATCACCAAGGACACCAAGGAAGTGAGCTTCACGGTCAAGACCAACGACACTTCGCCCATCGGCAAGCAGTCGAACCTCTTTGTCCGCGTTGAGGTGCCCGTGCCCGGCGGCACCACCACCCACCGCATCGCCCTCGGCTCGACCCTGCGCATCGACGCGCCGCGCAAGGCCGCCCCGGCCCAGCCGGTGGTGGCCGATGCCAAGGCCAAGACCGATGCCAAGGCCGAGGTCAAGCCAGCCGCGCCCAAGCCGCTTTCGCGCCTCGAACAGCTGCGTCAGGAAGCTGCCGGCAAGTGAGCCGCCTGTGATAAAACCGTTTCTTCCCACGTAGGTAAGCCAAAACCACCCGCCCCCATGCAACGTCTCCAAACCCTCCGCTTCCTGGGAGCCGCCGCCCTGCTTGCGCCCATCGCCTCTGCCGAGCCGGCCGCGGTTGATTTCGCCCGCGTCCAGGCCGTGCTCGAGAGCAAGTGCCTCGAGTGCCACAACCCCGACAAGGTGAAGGGCGACCTGCTCATGCACACCGCCGAGGCCCTGCTCAAGGGCGGGGACACCGGTCCGGCGCTGGTGGCCGGCAAGCCGGATGAAAGCGAACTGGTCAAGCGCCTGATCCTGCCGGCCGATCACGATGACATCATGCCCCCCAAGGGCGGACCGCTGCCGGCGGCCGACATCGAACTGGTCAAGGCCTGGATCGCCCAGGGCGCCAAGTGGCCGCAGGGCGTGGTCATGCGTCACAAGTCGCCGGAGGAACTCAAGGCCGAGGCCGACCTCGCCGCACGTGTCGCCTCGATCAAGAAGCTGGAGATCTTCCCGGAGAAGATCGCCCTCGAGACCAAGCGCGACCAGCATCAGGTCGTCGTCATGGCGACCTTTGACGATGCCACCACGCGCGATGTCACCCGCTTTGCCGGCCTGCGCGTCGCCGACACCAAGCTGGCGAGCTTGGAGGGCGACATCATCAAGCCGCTCGTCGACAGCGGCAGCACCGAACTGGTGGCCACAGTCGGCAGCCTGACTGTCAAGGCGCCGCTGGAGGTGCGCGGCGGTCATCAGGATCGCCCGGTTTCCTTCCAGCTCGACGTCATGCCGATCTTCCTGCGCGGCGGCTGCAACGCCGGTGGCTGCCACGGCGCCGCCCGCGGCAAGGACGGTTTCCGCCTCAGCCTGTTCGGTTTTGACCCGCAGGGTGACTACGTGCGCCTGACCCGCGAGATGGTGGGTCGCCGCATCAACCTGGCCATCCCGGAGGAGTCCACCCTTGTGGAGAAGGCGGTCGGTGCCGTGCCGCACTCGGGCAACCAGTGCTACACGCCGGAGTCGCAGTACAACCAGACCATCCTGGAATGGATCGGCAGCGGCGCTCCCGCTGACGCGAAGGATGTTGCCACCGTCACCGGCATCGAGGTTTATCCCAAGCAGATGGTCCTGGAAGGGCAGGGCAACAGCCAGCAGATGACCGTGCGCGCCACCTACTCGGATGGCACCGACCGCGACGTCACCAAGCTGGTGCTGTTCATGTCGAACAACGATCCCACCGCCACGGTCAATGCCGACGGCCTGATCACCTCGGCCGAGCGCGGCGCCGCCTTCATCCTGGCCCGCTTCGATGTTTACAGCGTCACCGCCCAGGTGCTGGTCATTCCCGAGAAGATCCAGTATGAGCGGCCGAAGGTCGCCGAGGCGAACTACATCGACACCCTGGTCAACGAGAACCTGCACAAGCTGCGCATCCTGCCCTCCGGCATCTGCACCGACGAGGAGTACGTCCGCCGCGCCTACATTGACGTCGTCGGCCTGTATCCGAAGCCCGACGAGGTCCGAGCCTTCCTGGCCGACGCCAATCCGAAGAAGCGCGAGGCCCTGATCGACGGCCTGCTGCAGCGCAAGGAATTCACCGAACTGTGGGTGATGAAATGGGCCGAGCTGCTGCAGATCCGCTCCAACATCCCGGGCAACAACAACCGCCCGCCGTTCTACAAGAACGCGCTCCTCTACCACAACTGGCTGTCGGAACGCATCGCCAAGAACGTGCCGCTCGACGACATCGTGGTTGAACTGCTGTCCGCCACGGGTGGCACCGTCTCCAATCCGCCGGTGAACTTCTACCAGACCGAACTCGACCAGTTGAAGCTGACCGAGAACGTCGCCCAGGTGTTCATGGGCATGCGCATTCAGTGCGCCCAGTGCCACAACCATCCGTTCGACCGCTGGACGATGGACGACTACTACGGCTTCAAGGCCTTCTTCTCCCAGATCGGCCGCAAGAACACCGATGACCCGCAGGAGGTCATCATCTTCAACAGCAAGTCGGGTGAGTCGCGCCACTTCGTCACCAATGCGGTGATGAAGCCGAAATTCCTCGGTGGCGACACCCCCGAGCTCAAGCCCGGCCAGGATCGCCGCCGCGTGCTCGCCGAATGGCTGGTCTCGCCCAAGAACCCCTACTTCGCGCGCAACATTGCCAACATCACCTGGGCTCATTTCCTCGGCACCGGCATCGTGGATCCGGTCGACGACGTGCGCGTGTCCAATCCGCCGTCGAATCCGGAACTGCTGGCGGCCCTGGCGGAAAACCTGGTCAGCTCGAAGTATGACATGCGCAAGCTGGTCAAGGACATCTGCACCTCGATGACCTACCAGCGCAGCACCAAGGTCAATGAGACGAATGCCGGCGACAAAAAGAACTTCTCGCATGCTCAGGTGCGCCGTGTGCGTGCCGAGGTTCTGCTCGACGCCATCTCGCAGATCACCGAGACGCCCAACAAGTTCCAGGGCCTGCCACTCGGCGCCCGCGCGGTGCAGATCGCCGATGGTGCGGTCAGCAACTACTTCCTCACCACCTTCGGCCGCGCCAAGCGTGAGTCGGTTTGCTCGTGCGAGGTGAAGATGGAGCCCACCCTGTCGCAGGCGCTGCACCTGATGAATGGCGACGCCGTCAACGACCGCATCCGCCAGGGCAAGGTGGTGAGCAAGCTCATCGAGGCGAAGAAGAACGATCGCGAGATTGTCGAAGATCTTTACCTGCGCGTGTTCGGCCGCCTGCCGCTCGACAAGGAGTGGCAGCCGATCCAGCAGACCCTCGCCGCCGCGCCCGACCAGCGCCAGCAGGCCCTTGAGGACGTCTTCTGGGCCCTGATGAACTCGAAGGAGTTTTACTTCAATCACTGACCGGGCAACGCCCGTCCGTCCGCCCGCCTCCTCACCACCGCCGCACCGTTGCGCGGTGCCGAGGTCGCTGAGCCCCACGATCCCCCACGCCAAGCCCCATGAAAACCCGCTGCTCGCTTCTCTTCCTCTCCGCCCTGGCCTCCGCGGCCGCGCAGGACACGGGGAAGATCACATACGAGGACAACATCAAGCCGCTGCTGGAGAACAAGTGCTTCTCCTGCCACAATCCGGACAAGAAGCGCGGCGACCTCGATCTCACCAGCTTCGGCGCGGTCATGACCGGCGGCGGCGGCGGTGCCGTGGTCGATGCCGGCAATCCCGAGGGCAGCCGCCTGTGGACCACCTGCGCGAAGAAGGAGGAACCCTTCATGCCGCCGGAAGGCACGCCGCTCAATGCCGAGGAACTCAAGCTGCTCGCCGCCTGGGTCAGCGGCGGCCTGCTGGAAACGAAGTCGAGCATCGCCAAGAAGTCGACCAAGCCCAAGGTGGACATGGCCGTCGCCGTCACCAGTGGCCGCCCCGAGGGGCCGATTGCCCGGCCTGAGCACGTGCTGCTGGAGCCTGTTCTGGTGGCGCCGCGCACCACGGCGGTGACCGCCATGGCGGCCAGTCCCTGGACCTCGCTGGTCGCGGTGGCCGGCGTGAAGCAGATCCTGCTCTACGACACCGAGAGCCGTCAGCTCGCCGGGGTCTTCCCGTACACGGAAGGTTATGCGCGCAGCCTGCGCTTCAGTCGCAACGGCTCCCTGCTCGTCATGGGCGGCGGTCGCGGCGGCAAGATGGGCCATGCTGTGGTCTGGGACGTCAAGACCGGCAAGCGCATCATCGAGGCCGGCGCCGAGTTCGATCAGGTGATGAGCGCCGACATCAGCCCCGACCACAAGAAGGTCGTCATCGGCAGCCCCTCGAAGAAGGTCAAGGTGTACGACACCGCCAGTGGTGAGGAGTTGTATGTGATCAACAAGCACACCGAGTGGGTGCTCGGCACGGCCTTCAGCCCCGACGGCGTTCTGCTCGGCACCTGCGACCGCAACGGCAACGTCATGGTCTGGGAGGCGTCCAGCGGTGGCGAATTCTACATCCTCGGTCAGCACAAGACCGCCTGCAATGACATCGCCTGGCGTGCCGACTCCAACGTGCTCGCCTCCGGCTCGGCCGACGGCGTCATCATGGTCTGGGAGATGAATGAGGGCAAAAAGATCAAGGAATGGAACGCCCACGGCGGCGGTGTCCAGTCCTTGTCCTTCACCCCGGACGGCCAGTTGCTGTCCTCCGGCAACGACGGTCTTGTCCGCGTCTGGGATCTCAACGGCAACAAAAAGGGCGAGGCGCCCAGCCAGGGCGACATCGTCACCAAGGTGGTCGCTCATCACGATTCCAAGCTGGCCATCACCGGCAACTGGCGCGGCGACATCCGCCTGTGGTCGGTGGGTGAAAAAATGACCGAGGTCGGCCAGCTCTCCAGCAATCCGCCGCTCATCGCCCAGCGCATTGTGGAATCCGAGAAGCAGGCCGCCACCCTGGCCGCCCAGTTGCCCGAGCGCGAGGCCGGTGTGGTCAAGGCGGTCGAAGGTGTCAAGGCCGCCGAGGCGAAACTGACTGGGGCCAAAAAGCAGGTGGCCGATGCCCAGGCGCGTGCCGCCCTGCTGGAGGCTGAGATCAAGGGGTTGCCCGCCAAGACGGCGGCTGCCGACAAGGCCGCCGCCGAAGCCGCGGCGAAGCAGCAGGCACAGGCGGAAGCCCTCAAGCAGTTTGCCGCGCGCCAGGCTACCCTGCAGGCCAGGCAGAAGGAGGCGGCCGAGATCACCGCCCGCAAGGACGCCTATCAGGGCGCCGACCGCGAGGCCAAGGTCAAGGAATTTGAGGCCGCGCTCGCCGCCAAGACGGCGGAGATTCAGGCTCTGCAGAAGCAGGCGGCACCCGCGCCCTTGGCCGAGTTTGAGAAGCTGGCCAAGGCCGCCCGCGATCAGGCGGCCGCCCTGAAGGCTGCCAAGCCGGCGAAGGAAAAAGAACTCGCCGACCTGAAGAAGGCCCTCGAAAACCTGCCCAAGTCGGTGGCCGCCGCCGAGAAGCAGGTGAGCGACGCCAAGGCCGCTGTGGCCGCCGCCGAAACGGCGCTGGCCGATCACCGCAAGCAGCTCGCCGTCCATCAGCAGTTGCCCACCGTGCTCAAGGCCGCCCAGTTCAATGTCGGCGTGCTTTCCGAAAAGGAGAAGCTGGCGAAGCTGGAAGGCGAGGTGAACGACTACACCGCGGCGCAGAAGGAGAACGAGGAGGGCAAGGTGGCCAGCCAGGCGCGTTTGGAGGCTTCGCGCAAGGCGTTGGCCGAAGCCGCCGGCGTGTTGCCCCAGCAGGATGCCACCCTGAACCGTCTCAAGGCCGAGCTGGAAGGTGTCGTCAAGGCGACCGAGCCCACCCGCACGGCTGCCGCGGCGGCCAAGGCGAAGACCGACGAGCAGAAGCAGAAGATCGCTGCGCGCGAGGCTGAATTGGCGGCGCTGGCGAAGACCCGCGATGAGGGCATCGCCGCGGCGAAAAAAGCGGCGGAAGAGATCGCCAAGCGCGCCGAAGGCCTGAAGGCCAAGCTCAACGAAGTGGCCGGCAAGCTGGCGGCTGCCGAGAAACCGGTGCAGGCCGCCAAGACCAAGCTGGCCGGCACGGAGGCCGCCCTGGCCGCGGCCAAGAAAGCAGCTGCCGAACTGGCGGCCGCACTGCCGGAGCGTGAAAAGGCAATCAAGGCCGCCGAGGCGGCTCTGTCGGCCCGCAGCGGCGAGTTGCAGCAGGCGGAGAAAGCCCGCACCGACCTGGGGGGCGGCATCGCCGAAATCGGCCGTTCGATTCAGGCCGCGCGCGCCGATGTTGCCGCCCGTGACAAGGCTCTTGCCGCCGCCAAGGCCGGTCAAGGCAATCCGGCGGAGGCCGAGAAGGCGCTGGCCGAAGCCCGCACGCGCCTGGCACAACTTGAAGCCAAGGCCACCGAATCCGCCATGCAGATGGCCGAGGCGGAAGGCAAGGTCGGTAGCCAGCGCGATCTGCGCGCCAAGGCCGAGCAGGCCCATGCCGCCGCCCGCCAGGCTGCCGCCAAGGTGCGCGCCGATCTGGCCGCCCAGCAGGCGGCCGCCGTCGCGGCGGAAAAGGCTTTGGCGCCGGCGCGTGCGGAACTCGCCGCGGCCGACAAGGCGGCGGCACCGCTGCGCGGTCAGCGCGACAGCATCGCCAAGGAGGTCGCCGCCCAGGAAAGCGCCCATGCCGGCAAGCTGGCCCAGATCAAGGGGTTCGCAGACGAGCACGCTGCCAAGGCCAAACCGTTGAACGAAGCGTTGGCCCAGCTCAAGGCCGGCTTGGCACCGTTGGAAAAGACCCTGGCTGAGGCCCAGGCCAAACTGGCGGCCGACACCCAGGTGGTTGACGCCAAGAAGGCCGAGGTCGCCAAGGCCCAGGCCGAGCTCGACGGCACCCGCAAGAAGAAGACCGACGCCGAGGCCGCGATCGCCGCCGCGGAAAAGGATCTGCCCGCCCGTGACGCGACCCTCGCCGAAATCCGTGCCGAACTCGCCAAGCTGCAGCCCCAGCTCGAGCCCCTGCGCGCCAAGGTCAAGCAGCTCGAAGAGCAGTACTTCACGATGCTGCCGAAGTGAGGCCGCGCCGGCAACCGGGCCTCAGAACTCCAGTCGCAGGCGCAGAAAGCTCCGGCCTGTCATCGGCAGGCGCAGGTGCTGCGTGCCGTCTTCGTCCTGCGTGATGAGGGCGGGATCGACGTCCTGCCAGTCGCTCAAATCCGTTGAGTGCTGCGCGCGCAGCGGGGCCCATTCGGTGGCTTCGACGCGCGGCCGCCAGGACCACAGCAAGTCTTCCTGGTCGCGCAACGGTCGCAGCAGCTCGGGCGACGGCACGGCGGCGGCGCCCTCGGCGAGCGAGAACTCGAGGGCATTGACCAGACCGTCGCCATCCGGGTCGTCATTCAACCCGCGCCTGTTGGCCGCCACGCCCTGGCCGGCCATCCATTCGTGGAAGGGCAGGTCGGGATCGAGACCGAGTACCTCGTCGAGGATCTCCCGGTCGGTCAGCGGTTCGATCAGGGGTTGCCAGACACGAAAGGCCTCGGCAATCGCCTGGGCGATGACGGCTTGGGCGCTGGTGCCCGGGTGGAAGCCGTCGCCGGAAAACAGGTAGCGGGCCCGGGCATTGGCATCGGCCTGACGATAAAACTCCAGGCCGCCGATGCGGATGGGCTCGGCGATCATGCGGCGGGTCAGGTCGTACACCTCCGGCACGAAGCCGATGCCGCGGCTGGCGGCAAAGGCGGCGAGTTCGGCATTCAGGTTGTCCAGTGCGGCGGTGACCCGCGCGGTTTTGACGGGGTCGGTCGGATGTTCTGCCTGCACCTTGGGCGAACAGCCGAGGTGGGGCACGGCGACGAGCACCATGGGCAGGGAGGCTTTCACGCTGCGCACGTAGTCGACGATCCATTTCAGGTTGTCGCGCGTCGCGGCGAGTTGGGCGGTCGCTGGTTCGCCGTCGTAGAGGTCGCCGTAGTAGCTGTCGACATCGTTGCCGCCGGCGAAGATGACGACACGTTCGACCGCGTCCTCGATCTGGCCTTCGAGTTCCTGGTGCCACCAGAAATTCAGCGGGTTGGCGAGTTGCGTGCGAATCTCCGTCGTGGTGGCGCCGGGGAAGGCCCAGTTGTGCTCGTGGCCGGTCAGGCGCGGATCGGTGTAGCCGGTGAAACGGCCGAGATCGAACCAGGTGCGGCGGTGTTCGTGCAGGATTTCCGCCCAATTGCGCGCCGACCAGGAGGCCGGGTTGGCGGGGTAGAGCGCCGGAAACTCGACCTCGTACTCCTTGGTCAGGCTGTCGCCAATGACCAGGCACTGCGCGGCCCGGGCTGACGACCCGGCCAGCAGCAGCACGGCAAGCAGAAACCGGAAGGAGGCGGGCACGGGGTGTTGGACGTGAGGGGGCTTGGAAGACTTCAATCTTCAAGCCGGTTTTTGCCGGCATGTTGGCCCGTCCGGGCAGGTGGTTCAGGCCGCGGCGGCTTCCTCACCGGTGTTCTGACCGAGGGCGGCGAGCACGGCTTCGGCGGCGCGGCGACCGCTGAGCAGGGCGCCGTTGATGGAGACATCCTCGCAGTAATCGCCGCAGCGGTACAAACCGGGGGCAAGGTGGGCGTCGAGCGGGCCTTGGCCGAGCGAGAGCTGGCGGGATTCCGGTTGCGCCTGTCGGACCTGGCAGGTGCGCAGATGACGCCAGGTGGCGGCACCGGGGCCAAACCAGCGCACCATCTGCTCGCGCACGACATCCTCGAGATCGGTACTCGACGGTGCACCGAGGATGCTGGCCGAGATGAGCTGTCGCCCCGGCGGAGCGTAGGCCGGTGAGATGCGCGAGAGCACGCAGGCGCTGTTGACCGGGCCAATGCCATCGCCATCGAGATGAATGACCGGCCGGCCGGTCAGGGCTTGGTCGGTTTCGAAGTACACGCAGGTGGTGCTGCGCGGCGGGCGGGGTTTTTCGCTGAAGGCCTCGGGAAACAGGCGGGCGGCAGCAGTTTCGCTGGTGGCGAGCACGATGTGATCGGCGCGCACGACCTCGCCGCCGGCGAGCACGATCTCGCCGGGGCGCACCGCCTCGGCGGGACGGTTCAACTGCAGCGAACCGGGCGGCAGGGCGACGGCGAGTTGGTCGGGAATGGCCTGCATGCCGTGGGCGGGCAGGGCGGCACCGCCGCGGCCGAACATGGCGTACAGGAAGAGGAACATGCGCGACGAGGTGCGCAGATCACGTTCGAGGAAGACACCGCCGAAGAAGGGCCGGAAAAAGCGGTCGATGAACTCGTCGGAAAAGCCGAAGTCGCGCAGCAGTTGCAGGGTCTGCATGTCCGGCAGTCCGCGGTCGGGTCGGCGCAGGCCGTAGGTCTCCTTGCGCAGCAGCAGACTCACCCATTTGTCACGCCAGGAGACAAAGGGGTCGGCCAGGTGGCGAAAGGCGTCGCCGGGGTGGTTGAAGGGGTCCGCAAGCAGGTGAAAGGCGCCCTTGTAAAAGATTTCGGCGCCGCGGTAGAAGGGGCGCAGCTTGAGGCCGTCGTAATCGAGCACGCGCCGCGCTTCCGGATAGGCCGGCAGGAAGACCTGAAAGCCGCGGTCGAGGGTGAAGCCGTCGACCCGGTCCGAGCGCACGCGCCCGCCGACGGCATCCGCCGCCTCGTAGATGGTGAAGCGCTGGCCGGCCCGCGCCAGGAGTCGCGCACAGGCGAGGCCGGACAAACCGGCCCCGAGAATGGCGATGCTGGGCTGCTCGCGGCTCATGTGCCGCGCACCATGAATGCGTCGACGGTGAATGCAAGCGACACGGGGCGGCGCTTTCCGCACGGGCACCGCACGAAGCGCTTGCCTGCGCCCCCGGGCTGCCGCCAAGATGGTGCATGCCGACCGCCCTCGCCGCCGTCCTCTACGAATCCGCCAAGCCGCTTGTCATCGAGGAGGTCGAGGTGCTGCCGCCGCAGGCCGGCGAGGTGATGGTGCGCATGAAGGCCGCCGGGGTCTGCCACAGCGACCTGCACGTGATGAAGGGCGACCTGCCCATGCCGACGCCGATCATCCTCGGTCACGAGGGCGCGGGCATCGTGGAGGCGGTGGGGCCAGGCGTCACCAGCGTCGCCCCCGGCGACTCGGTGATCCCGATCTGGCGTGCGTCCTGCGGCAGGTGCGAGTATTGCCTGTGTGGTCGGCCGGCGCTCTGCGACATGGGCACGGCCATGCGCTTCACCGGGCTCATGCCGGATGGCGCCACGCGCTTCCGCAACGGCCGTGGCGACAGCATCCGCCACTATGCCGGCGTCTCCACCTTCAGCTCGCTGTCGACAATGCCGGAGGCGGCGGTGGTGAAGATCGATCCGGAGTTTCCACTCTGGAAAGCCGCGCTCATCGGCTGCGGCGTCATCACCGGCGTCGGCGCCGTCACCCATGCCGCACGGGTGACGCCCGGGGCCAGTGTCGCGGTCTTCGGTTGCGGCGGCATCGGCCTGAACATCATCCAGGGCGCCCGCCTGGTCAGCGCCGGACCGATCCTCGCCGTCGACCGCCACGCCGGCAAGGAAGCGCATGCCCGTCGCATGGGAGCGACCCATTTCATCGACGCCTCGGTCACCGACCCCGTGCAGGCGATCAAGGACCTGACCGGCGGTCGCGGCGTCGACTTCGCCTTTGAGGCCATCGGCCTGCCGCAGCCGATCGAGCAGGCCTACGACAGCCTGAAAAAGGGCGGCACCTGCGTGGTGTCGGGCATCTGCCGGGCCGATGCGCGCGCGGCGATCAACGTCAACCAACTCGTCTATACCGAGAAGACCCTGCGCGGCACCCTCTACGGCAGCACCCGGCCGCGCACCGACCTGCTCAACCTGATCGGTCTGCACCGCAGCGGCCAACTCCAGCTCGATGAACTGCTCACCCGCACCTGGAAGCTGGAGCAGATCAACGAGGCGTACGCGGCGCTCGAGCGTGGCGAGGTGGCGCGCAGTCTGATCGTCTGGGATTGAATCGGCCGGTGCTCACCAGGCCGCCACCACCTCGTAGGCATAGCCGGTGAGGTACTCGGTTTCCTGGATCGCCGCCAGGATCGGGTGATCGGCGCGCTGGGTGTACGTGGCGACGCGGCGCAGCGTCTTCCGGGCGTCGACCGCCGCGTCCACCAGGCTGGCGTGGAACTCGCCGCGGCTGACGTGGTGGCTGCAACTGAAGGTCGCAATGATGCCGCCCGGCTTGAGCATCTTCAGCGAGCGCAGATGGATTTCCTTGTAGCCGCGCAGGGCATCCTTGACGCTGGCCTTGGTCTTGGTGAACGAGGGCGGGTCGAGGATGATGAGGTCGTATTCCGCACCGCCGGCCTCCTGTTCCTTGAGGAAGTCGAAGCAGTTGGCGGCGAGGTAGCGCACCTTGGCGCCGGACAGCTCGGCGTTTTTCTGCGCCTGCGCGACCGCGGACTCACTGATGTCGACCGCCGTCACCTCGGCCGCACCGGCGAGGGCGCAGGCCTGTGCAAAACCGCCCTGGTTGGTGAAACCGTCGAGCACGCGCCGACCCTTGGCGAGTTGGGCGACCCGGCCGTAGTTGTCGAGCTGGTCGAGGTAGAGCCCGGTCTTCTGGCCTTCGATGAGGTCGGCATGGAAGGCGAGGCCGTTGTGGCGCACCACAAAAGGTTCGGGCGTCTCGCCCCAGACCGTGCCCTTGACTTGGTCCAGGCCCTCGGCCTTGCGCACCGCACCCTCGTTGCGCTGGACGATGCCGCGCGGCGCAAACACCTCCACCAGGGCCTGGATGAGCAGGTCCTGGCGCTGGGCCATGGCGAGAGTCAGGGTCTGCAGGACCAGGAAGTCGCCGTAGCGATCGACCACGACCCCCGGCAGGCCGTCGGATTCGCTCCAGACCACGCGGCAGAGACGGGTGTCGAGCCCGGCCTCCTCGCGCACCCGCAGGGCGCGCTGGATGCGGCGGGTGAAGAAATCGAGATCGAGGTCCTGGCGACGGTAGGAAAACAGGCGGGCGCTGATCTGCGATTGCGGATTGTAGATGGCACTGCCGAGCGGCTTGCCGCGCAGGTCCTGGAGTTGGACGACATCGCCCGGCTGGGGATTGCCGTAGCGACCCTTGATTTCGGTGGCATAGACCCAGACATGGCCATGGAAGAAGCGCGAGCGGGGCTGGAGAGTGAGCGTGGGCATGAGAGGGCGGCGACACTAGCCCAAGTTCGTCCCTTGCAGAAGACGAATCTCGCAAAATGCAGGGAACCAGGGGCAGGGGAAAGGGCGGGACGTGTAGGCGCCGTCGCCAGACGGCGGGGCTTGAAGGGCATGGGCAGCAGACTCCGCGCTTCCCAATCCCGCGTTCTGGCGAAACGCGCCTACGGTTGGTGTAGGCGCCGTCGCCAGACGGCGGGGCTTGGCGCATTTGCCAGACATGCCCGGGTACCAAGCTTGGTGCACGGGCACAGCAGTCTTGGTGCACGGGCACAGTGATATGAAGGTGCCCACGAATCGGGAGGATTTGCGGACACAGTCATGTGAAGGTGCCCATGAATCGGGAGGATTTGCGGGCACAGTGATGTGAAGGTGCCCACAAATCGGGAGGATTCGCGGGCACAATGATGTGAAGGTGCCCACGAATCGGGAGGATTCGCAAGCACAGTGATGTGAAGGTGCCCACGAATCGGGAGGATTCGCGGTCACAGTCATGTGAAGGTGCCCACGAATCGGGAGGATTCGCTGGCACAGTCATGTGAAGGTGCCCATGAATCGGGAGGATTTGCGGGCACAGTGACCTCGGATTTGAGAATGGAAGGCAGTTGTTGAGACGAAAGAGGTCGTTTCTGAGAAGGATCGGCCTTTTCTTGAGAATGAAGGCGGTTTAGGCGGGGCGGGCAGGGCAGTGATCCCGCGTTTCCGGCCTGACCGCTCTGCCACCTCGTCCGGACAGCCACCCGAAACCCAGAAGGTCCGCAGATTTCACAGATTTCGCAGATGGTGAAGCGCAGATGTCACCGATGAGCGCAGATGGGACATGAGGGGAGCGCGGACACTCCGCTTGTTCTGAGGGGGCAGAAGGGTGAACCGCTGATGGGACGCTGATTCAGAAGGCGAAGAGCTTGGAGCGCTGGGCTTGAAAGAATCTGCCATGGGTGATCTGCAACACTTCCCGGGACTCGCCTTTTTCTTGACGGGCCAGCCCGGGTCGAAGAGCCTCCTGCCGTGCAAGTTTTCAGAAACTACGGTTGCCCGCCTGGGTGGACTGGGTGCGCAGCCTGAGAAGGAAATCCTTCAACCCCAAGGTGCTTGATCTCGCATTCCATGACGCCAGCTGTCCGCAAACTCTTCGATTACACGTCACGACAGGTGACGCCCAAGGACGTTTCGGATTTCTGTCCCGACGACCCTGGTTATCCTGGTTACGTTCGAGTGTTTACCGCTATTCTGTCTTCCGGAGTTCCTCCGTCGAAGTCTCATTTCCACATCACCGAGACGATCGGCTTGACCCGCTGGAGCGATGCGGATGGCGAAGCTGATCCAACTCGTTTCCGCAGGTTCCGCACATTTACCCATTCCGTGGGTGCTGTCATTGTCGCTGGTGCTGAAGGCCCCAGTGAATGTATACCCGTAAACTACTTAGCCATCCGTCTTCTCGACGACGCATACTCATTGCAGGACACACACCTGATGCAGCTCTTGCTGCCTGTTTTTGCCGAGTTGTACCAACGTACTGTCGAGACTGAGGAGGTGGCGGAGGAAGCGCCCTTTTTATTGCTCGGTCAGCTCATACTCGCCTTCCTGGGATTTGCCCCATCTGCTGACGTTGCCTGCCTGAGCGAACAGATCATCTCGGAATCGTCCAAACACGCTGGGTACGCTTCGCCCGAGTTTTTTTGGGGTGGCACTTTTTTCAATCAGCTTCACCACAGGTGGAAGCATTTTGTCGAACTTTCGTTCCCTGGCGACGCCGCAAACAATTCCATCGCTGCCCTGCGCGATGCATTGCTGTATTCTACAGACAGTGTCGCCTGATGGGTTGCCCAACTGAACACACCCCAATGCTCGAAGAAGACGCCAAGTGGTTCGCTGTTAGCCTTCGCATCATGGGGGATCCGTTTGATCCCAGCCAGTTGGAGGGGCAATTGGGTCTGACTCCCGACCTGATGCGCATTAAAGGACAACTCCGGGTGGGCAGGGATGGGCAGCCCCTTGCGCCATATCGAACGAACTTCTGGAGTTACCGGGAGGAATCTGATTCTGGGATCGGTTTCGATCAGCAAATCAGGAGCTTATTTGCTCGGGTTGGGCCGAGGGTGTCAGTGCTTCGCCAGTTGGCAGCTACAGACGGGCTCGACGTGGAGATCTTCTGCGGCTTCGGCAGTGGCAATGGGCAGGGCGGCGACACCCTTCTGCCTGACACGATGCGGCTCTTGGTTGACTCTGGCATCTCTCTGGGGCTTGACCTCTACCCACCTGATATCGACCCTTCGGAGGCGTATGCAGCATCCACACCATGAGTCGTGCTTGTTGACAGCACGTGTGGCTGTCGCTTGGATCGGGCTTCCGTTTGGAACCGGCATGGGATGACGGCTCGAAGCTTGTTCAAGCTCGGATTTCCTCTGCGTCGCGACGCGATGCTGATGGTGAGGGCATTTTGTCCTCATAGTGTGCGGTTGAGTCTGACGGTGTGATGGCCGCGCGCTGGACCCAGGGCGAGCAGGCTGCGCCATGCACGCGCTCCGGTCAGAGGGGCGCAGCACGACCGAGGCAGTTCCCTCAGGCGATGAGCACCGCCGGGCCGGACTGCAAGTCGCGCAGCTTGTGCACGGCGCCGAGGATGAGGGGGAGGGCGGTGTCGATCTCGGCTTCGGTGGTGAAGCGTGAGAGGGAAAAGCGCAGGGTGCTGGCGGCGTGGGCGGCGTCGAAGCCCATGGCTTCGAGCACGTGCGAGGGATGCAGGGCGGCGCTGTGGCAGGCGGAACCGCCCGAGCAGCACAGGCCCTGCTGATCGAGCAGGATGAGCAGGCCGGCGGAGTCGGTGCCGGGGAAGGCGATGGAACTGGTGTTGGGCAGGCGCGGGGCGCCGAGGCCGTGCACGACCGCCTCCGGTACGCCAGCGAGCAGGCCCGCTTCCAGGCGGTCGCGCAGACGCGTCATCTGGGTGGCGGCGGTCGGCAGGGCGGCGAGGGCGAGTTCGGCGGCGCGACCGAGGGCGACCGCGCCCGGCAGGTTTTCCGTGCCGCTGCGCCGGCCGTTTTCCTGGCCGCCGCCGAGCAGCAGGGGTTGGAAGGCGGCCTGGCGACGGATGAAGAGCGCGCCGATGCCCTGGGGAGCGTGCATCTTGTGGCCGCTGAGGCTGAGGTAATCCACCGGCACCTCGCGCAGGTTCAGCGGCAGCTTGCCGGCGGCCTGCACGGCGTCGGCATGGACGGCGGCACCGGCGGCGTGGGCGATGTCGACGAGCTCGCGCAGGGGCGCGATCGTGCCGGTCTCGTTGTTGGCCCAGAGCAGGGAGACGAGGGCGGTGCGGCCGGGGACCAGAGCTGCGCGCAGGGAGTCGGTCTGCAGGACGCCGTGACGGTCGATGGCGACGGTGCGCACCTCGCCACCGCTGCGCTGCCAGCGGC